>JAMPGV010000010.1 GCA_023663735.1 Muribaculum sp.
CAGGTGCTTTCTTCTCTTATCTATTTCATTTTCCTACAAAAACTTTACCCTAGCTTCACGCTTCGCGAGAATTCTATTGTCATGAATCAAAAGGGAGACCGTAACATTCCGCCGGAATATTACGGTCTCCCCTGTCTTTCTTTATGCTCGGTACATCCGAATCCGGCTGCGCCGTTTATTTCTTGCCGCCTTTGTCGCCGGTTCCGCCGTCTTGGGTTTCGGTAGAAGGCTTTTTCTCCGTAACAGTCACTTTCACGGTCTTCTTCGCTCCGCTTAAAGTCTTGGCTGTCACAGTCACGGTGCCGGGCTGCAGGGCGGTCACATTGCCGGCTTTGTCTACGGCAACAATCCCCTTCTTGCTCACGGAGTAGGTGATCGTGTCAATCCAGACAGGTTCACCTGCCGCCGGAGTCAATCCCGCCTCAAGATTTTCTCGATCGCCGACATAGAGACTTAACTTATTGTTGGTAATCTTTGTGTTGTTGAAAGTAAGCGTCGCCTTCTTGCCGATTACCTGAATCGTAGCGTATGCGGTAATGTTCGTATTTTTGACCTTCGCCTCCACCACGATCACGTTGCCGGGTTTTGCGCTTGCCGGAACGGTTACTTTGTTATTATTGATACTTGCATCCGCACAATCCTTATAAGTAATCTGATACTCGATCTGCGCTTTCTTGGTACCCTTAGGCTCCTGTACTACCGCAAGGGAAACCGTTTTCTTCTTGCCTGCTGCCACCGTAATCATATCCTTCTTCATAGAGATGGCGGTTACGGGCTGCGTCACATTCACTTTATAAGTCACGGTCGTCGCCTTGCCGGTTTTGCCGCTCACATCGGTAGCGACAGCCTTCACGGTCGCCTTGCCTGCCTTCAATGCGGTAGCGTGGCCGTCCTGATCGATGCTCAGAACCTTAGTGTTGGAAGAAGACCATGTAATCTCCTCCGCCGTTCCGGTTCCCTCAATCTTGACGGAATATTTGGTCTGCTCGCCTACGGACAGCTCCGTCTTCATATTGTCTGCAGCCGTCAGTTTCGTGATCTCGGAAGGTTTTACGGTCAGCTCATACTCAGCCTTCACATCGCTGCCCTTCACCTTTGCCGTAATGGTAAACTTCTCTGTTGCAGTCGCATCCAGCTTCTTGAGTTTGACGGTTACCAATGCGGTATCGTTCTTCTTGCCGGATACGGTCAATTTCTTCTTATCATTGGGAGTTACGGACCACTCGATCTTATCCTTGCTCACCTCGGGATCTCTTGCAAGCTGCAGGGTAATCTTCTTTAAGGGATAGGTCTCTCCCTCGGTCACAACATCGCCGTTCTCATCCACAAACTGCAGTTCTCTGGTCGGAGCCTGTGCGGTTACGGTAATGTTTGCGCTCTTTCCGCCGGAAGATTTCACGGTAATCTTGGAGCTTCCCACGCCGCACGCCTGAATGTCTACCGTGTCCTCCAGATCGGTTGTCAGCGTCTGGGTCTTGCCGTTGGAAACGCCATCGACCAGCTTTACAATCGCAGGCTTGGCGGAAGTCCAAGTCAGCTCATCGGTAACCGGCTTGGTATTATCTTTTCCTTCCACTTCCACGACCAGCACTGCCTCTGCACCATACTCTGCCAGCGTCAATTTTTTCTTAGCGATATCGGTATTCGTACCGTTTACCACCTGCTTGATGGTGATCTTCTTGACCGGATTGCCCTCTGTCACATGGATCGTCGTCTTCGCCTTAACGCCTTGTTCGGAAACGGCGGTGAGTACCACATCGCCCTTTTTCTTGAGTGTCAGCACACCTTTGGAGTCAACCGTGGCAACCGACTTATTATTTACGGAATACGTGATGGTATCGGTCGCCGTCGCAGGATCCTTCAACAGCTCCTCGGACATATCCACCTTATGTTTCACACAGAAACGGATGTCCCCGTCGTTCTTCTCAAGATCGAAGCCGTTATAGGTATCGGAAGCAAAGTGCATCTCCTTGACATACTCTTTGACATTGACCGTCACACTGTCGCTCTTGCTGCCATGGCTTCCGGTTGCCGTCACCGTCACTACCGCGCTGCCGCCGAAGACTGCGTCCAGAGTGCATTCGTCGCCCTCTTGGCCGGAAACGATAACCGCATCGCCCTCCACGCTCCAATCCACGGTATAAACGCATTCATTGTTCGTGATAACATTTGCCTCCAGCACAAGAGAGTTGCCAGCCTCCACATTGCGGACTTTATCGCCTTTGATGGCGACTGCCAGCACCTGATCCGCACCGTCCCATGTGCTGCCACCGCCGTCACTCGTTCCGCCGGGCTCCTTTTTGTCACCTGTGCCGTGGTCGCCGGTTCCGCTGTCTCCGGTTCCCATGGGTTGCCCCAAAACCAGAGATTCCGCAGCAGCACCCGTTGCCGCCGTGCCTGCCGCCGCGGCGGTAGACGCAGAAACAGGAGCGTCAACAGCCAAAACAAAAGCCAGCACGACAGCTAATGTTTTCATCAACTTTTTCATCTCTTTCTCCTCCTAATACTTCATTGGTTATAAGATATCCTAGGCTATTGTATTCTTTTCTGTTTTCGTTTTCAAGCATTTGAACGCAAAAAATCGTTTTTTGTCAGAATGCTTAAAATTATTTTTTTCGCGCTTATTTTTTCGTTTTTTTGCCTATTAACTTTCCTGAAATTGGATACGGCCGGCTGATCACACACATCAGCCGGCCGAACTTTCTTCCATTATTATCCAAATTGTCTTGCTTTCCATTATCTTGATTCCCATGATTTGGATCCCGACGCTCCTACAGGGCAATATCCACATTGCCTCCCGCAGCCTCCGCCGCAATGGCCGCCACATCCGCCACCGGGATATCCGCACCGGCCAGTTCCAGTGTGACGCCCGCAGTGTCCGCCGTATAGTCTCCCCCACTGCCCGGCAGACCGGAGGATCCCTCCTGCTTTTCTTTCTCCAGCCGATCGAACATCGCCTTCAGATATTTCATGTTCGCTTCCATGATTTCACGCTGTTCGTCCGCGCGGTGTTTTTTCTTGAGCTGTTCCAGATCCTGCGGCTCCATGGAGTCTACGGCGCACGCCAGATCGTCTGAGAGTTCCTCCATGTCCATCGCTTCCTCCATGGCTCTCATGGTTTCCTCCGCCAGTTTCTCCATGGTTTCCCGCATGTTCTCTGCCATGAGGCGGCGCATCTCCCGGGAAAGCTCTTCCTGAATCTCCTGCCGGATCCGATCCGCCTCGTCCTGCAGCGCCTGTTCTTCGTCGGGAATTCCGGTGAGGTCGAGGGTTCTCTCCCGCTCCTGCGCTTCCTCCTCAGGGGTCTTCATGCCGCGCTTGGCAGCTTCCTCCGCCCTCAGATGCTTCATCCGCTTTCTGGCCGCCCGTACCATGGCTTCCGCGTGAAGGATCGCACTGGCAACCTCCTGCTCGTCATACTGTCCCGTGACATATTTTCTGCGCAGCATCGCCACTCTGGCCCGGTTTCTTGTCAGCACCTGACTCGCATTGCCGGAGGTCTTGGTCTGCAGGATCTCGCCGGAAACCTGTGTACAGCTGTATTCCAGTTTCTTTTTCTTCTGTTTCTGCTTCTGGGCGCTCCGCGTGGATCTTCTGACGGTGATTGTCCCTGCGGCGGTTCCATCCGCTCTCTTTAAGGTAATCTGTGTCACTCCCGCATTCATTCTGTTCATTCCACCCATTCCAAACATCATACTCATGTCCTCATCCTCCTTGATTCAGACTTATCATAGGCTTATGATCCGTTTTACAATTCCTACAACAAATACTTCAAACAAAACTCCATCACCCGGTTCTCCGTGCAGTCCGCCGCCAGATACAGGATGTCTCCGTAATCCGCCAGCGAAATCATCCCCGCGTTGCCGCCTCCGCCGTATCCGGGTACCTTCATGATCGTGTCAAACGCCAGATAGACATACTCTCCCTGAATCCCTTCGTCCGCAATCAGCCGCCCGAACAGATCCGGATCAATGACCAGCTTCCCCGCCCGCACCTGCACCGCCGCCCGGAGCACTTGGGAATCGTAGTCCACCATCCGCAGCTGTTCATCGTAAAGCGCCAGCTCTTTGATTCTGGTGTAGCGCGGATAAGAAGTGAGCAGCGCCGCCGAGACCACAAGAACCGCCGCAGCCGCAAAACGCATTCCCTGTCCTCTGCGCGCGCGGAGTACCTGTTCCGCCTGTCCGATCTGCGCCAAATGCTCCATCCTCCGCTTTACTTCTCGGAAATCATCCCTTCTCAAGAACGCGAGGCTCCCGCCGGGTTCCCGCTCCCGCATCAGTTCCAGCACGGCAAGCATCGTCCTGCCGTAACCCGACGCGCTGCCTCCGTATGCCACGCACCGCTCATCGCACACAAGCTCCAGATCCTCCCGCAAAAGTGCGTCACACCAATGAATCAGCGGATTTATCCACCAATAAATTTTCAAAAACTGAAACAGGGTCAGCCACAACACATGGCCGGAACGCAGATGCACCAGCTCATGGCAGAGCAGCATCTTTCTCTGTTCCTCCTCCCAGTCGCGCCACACTTTCCGGGGCATCACCACATAGGGCCGCAGAATCCCGCCGGAAAAAGGGCTGATACAGTCTTCTGTCAGATAGATCCTGACCCGGGTCAGATATCGTGTGGACAGTCCGCATCGGTCGCCCGCAGTGACACACCGGATACATTTCCGGGTACACTCTTTCAGAAACGCGTCCTCCTCCGGAACCGAAAGATTCCGCAAATACCGGCGCATCCGCAGGCGGCACAGAACAAAATGCACAGACAGCACACCGCAGACCGCAAAATAGAGCTTCCCGTGAATCGGTTTGACCGCGCTCTGTAAAAATGCAGTGATCCACACCACGCCGGGCAGATAAAAGAATCTGCTCATCCCCATACATGCTGCAGGAATCAAAAACAGCATCCAATACAGATTTGCGTCGGCATTCCCGAAAGAGTGGAAAGATTTGCGTCCGGTTCTCAGGCGCAGCGGCAGGATGACGCCCATGCCAAGCAGCCCCAGCAGCAGCGTTTTGAGACATTGTATCATGCCGTAAACGGCGGCAAAATCCCAAAAAAGCAAATAGGCCCGCACCGGATTCACCCTCCTCCCGTTCTCACCCGATTCCTACTCCTCATTCCTAGACGTTTGCGAAACACTACATTTCGTGCAGAGTCATTGTGCAAATTGTATATTCCAACGCAGACACGCTTGCGCTCCAACCTCACCGCAACGGCACATAAGACGCTAAAGTACAGCGTCTAAGTGCCGGCGGTTCGCTAGGGTCTGCTTATGGGATATACAATTCGCACAATTCGGATTCCGAAAGATAGCGTTTCACAAATGTCTAATCTCTTTATTCCTCCGCCCGCTCCATCTCTTCCACAAGACCGCGCAGTTCCTCCAGCTGTTCCCGGAATACTTTTGCGGAACGCAGGAAACTGGCGATGGCCAGAGCGGTATCCCCGCCGAAGAAATTCTTGACAAACCGATCGCTCTTGACCGCCAGACACGCCTCTTTGCTCCGAGCCGCCTCGTAATGATAAACCCGCGCGTCCTTGGCGTCCACGGTATAGCGCAGCACGCCCTTTGACACCAGCCGATTAATCATCACCCGAATCGTCTTATCGCTGATGCTCACACGATCCTTCAGCGCTTCTATGATCTCGGCGGCAGTCAGCTTCCGCTCCGCCTCCCAGATGATCTCCATAATCAGCCATTCGTTCTCGCTGGGTGTTGTCTCTCCCATGCATCCTCCGTTCCACGTATACCGCATACGCTCTCAACTCTTTTATCGGATTACGTTTGTAAATTTTTAACCCCTGCCCGCAAAATAATATAAAAACACGTCCACCCGGACTCATAGACGTCCGCCCGCCTCGGGGATGCGTCCCAGTGCTTCCAGCACCGCATCCATGCCCTGCGGGCGTTCCGTGGGATTTTGCCGCGTACAGGCCGCGATCAGTCCAATCAGGGCAGCGGAACTCTCGGTTCCCGCCGTCATCCGCTCCAGCACCCTGCCCCACGCGTAGACGTCGCAGGATCTGCCCGACGCTTTCCCCTCCAGCTGTTCCGGCGCCGCATATCCCCGGGTACCCGCTCTGGCAGCTCCCGCCTCCCGCAGACGGCAGACGCATCCCAGATCCAGCAGCTTGACCGCACCGCCCGCCTCCACGCGGATATTGGCGGGCTTCAAATCCCGGTACAAGAAAGGCTCCTCTCCCTCATGCAGATACCGAAGTCCCTCTGCCAGCTGCCTTGCGAAAGCCACGGCCTGTCCCGGGGCGAGCGGGCCGTCCGCCAGAAGCTCGTCCAAATCCCGCCCCGCTATATACTCCGTCACCAACACCGTACATTCCTCATCCTCCACACAGTCTATGTACTCCGCAAAGAGCGGGTGGGAAAGTCTGCTCAGCACTTCCGCCTCCCGCCGAAGAAGCGCTCTCTCCTCCGCTCCCTCCGCCGTCTTGCAGGCGAAAAAACGTCTGCCCCGTTCCGCCCGCACGCGATACACTTTCCCGAAAGCGCCTCTGCCCACAGGCACGGGATCCCGGTAGCCGTTTTCCTTGAGAAGCGACCGGAACGCCTCGGGACACGCCTCCCGAATCACCACCAGAACCGCCGTCTCATCCGCAGCGCCCCTGCGTCCCGCCTCTGCAGCTGCCTCCGCCAGCCGCCGCTTCACCTGTTCCTCGCGGCGCATCCCCCGCACCGCCAGACAGTCCCGCAGGAGCTCCCCTGAGAGATGTGCAAAAAAAGAAGCTCCTCCCAGCAGGATGCCGGTTCCCGGCTCAAAGGCCGCCCGCCTGCAGATCAGCTCCCCCGAATAGGCCGTGAGACATCTCATATGAACCTTGTCAAAGCAGAGATTGATTAAGCGGATCTCCGCGCCGCCCTGCCATGCATAAAAGCACTCTTCTCCCGCCGCAAACCAAAACGCAGCGTCCGGAGGCTTAGAACCGCCCGCATCTTCCTGTGGCGGATTGTCCCGCGCCTGTTCGTCCCACAGGTTCCGCCAGCTTCGCACAAACCGTCTCCGCACCTGCTCCACGCAATGCTTGGCCCGCCGCAGACAGCAGGGCAGCGCTTCCTCCTCATACCAACGTTCCCAAAACGTCTGGCTCCACGCGGCCTCACGCCCCAGCACACAGGCAAACGCCACGGGAAGCCGTCCGCCTTGCAGAAAGGATTTTCTCAAAACCGGCACACCGCCTTTCCCCTCCGCCTTGAAACACCCCGTCAAAAACTCCATCCACACCTCCGAACCGGCCGCCAATCAAATACCAAACAGATTGGCCAGATCGTTAAAGAAAATAACCACCATCAAGAGCATAAAGAACATCAAACCGATAAAATGCACCATGCCTTCCTTCTCGGGCGGCACGGGTTTTCCCCGGATGACCTCCACCAGCAGGAACACCAGTCTGCCCCCGTCCAGCGCCGGAAGGGGAAGCAGATTGATAATCCCAAGATTCACCGTCAGCATCAGCGTGATGTTCATCATATTCACCAGCACGTCCCGCCAGCCGTATTCTCTGGCCTGCTCATAGGTCTTGCCCACCACGTTGGCGATGCCCACAGGCCCCGCCACATCTTTGCGGCTCACTTTCCCCGTCAGCAGCATCCCCAGACTCTTATAGGTATTTTTCACATTGTACCGCATCTCGTACCAGGCATATTTCAAACCGTCCAGCCCTTCCAGTTCCACAAAATCCGCATTGGAGAACCCCAGCAGATACCGCCCGCTCTCCTCGCTGTATTTGGGCGTAATGACAGTCGTATGGCGCTGTCCGTCCCGCTCATACACAAGCTCCACATCGCCCTCCCTGTACAGTGCATTAAAAAGCAGGATCTCCTCATAGAGATAAATCCGCTCTCCATTCAGAGAAAGGATGTGGTCGCCGTCCATAAGCCCCGCCTCCTTGGCGGCTCCGTCCGGCAGCACCTCCGTCGCCACAGGATCGCGGATGACGATCATATTGACCATGGCCAGCGCGATGATAAATCCCAGAATAAAGTTGAAGATCGGACCTGCCGCCACCGTGGAAATGCGTTTCCAGACATTGGCGTTGGGAAAAGCTCCCGGGCTTTCCTCTCCTTCCTTCGTGTTCAGCCCGTCCTCGCCCTCGAACATACACGCGCCGCCGATGGGCAGAAGTTTCAGGGAATACTTGGTGTCCCCCTTCTGAAAGGAAAAAAGCGTAGGTCCCATGCCCACGGCAAACTCCACCACATGAATTCCCCCCGCCTTGGCCAGAAGAAAATGTCCAAGTTCGTGGGAAATCACCACAATCCCGAAAATAATGATAAACAAGATAATTGTCTCTATTCTCATATGTCATCCTTTATCTTACTATCTTCTTATAAGCTTAACTGTTAGAAAGCCCCGCCAGCCGCAGACAGCGTTCCCCTGCCTCCCGTTCCGCCGCCAGAATCTCCTCCACCGACGGATCCGCAGTCACACGGTGCGCCCGCATACAGTCCGCAATGAGATCCGTGATCGCCGGATAGGAAATTTTCCCATCCAAAAAGAGCGCCACAGCCTTCTCGTTGGCCGCGTTGTAAACCGTGGGCATACTCCCGCCGGCTCGGGCGGACTCGTAGGCCAGCTCCAGCCCCACGAACACCTCCGTGTCCGGCTTCTCAAAAGTGATGTTGCCCAATTCAAAAAAATCCACCCGTCTGCCATCCATGGGGCGTCTGTCGGGATAATACAGCGCATACTGGATGGGCAGTTTCATGTCCGGAACACCGAGCTGCGCTATGATGGCGCCGTCCACAAACTGTACCGCCGAATGGATGATGCTCTGGGGATGCACCACCACCTGAATGCGATCCAGATCGACCCCGAAGAGCCATTTGGCCTCCATCACTTCCAACCCTTTGTTCACCATGGTGGACGAATCGACGGTAATCTTGCGGCCCATGGACCAGTTGGGATGCTTTAAAGCGTCCTCCACCCGCACGGCGGCCAGTTCCTCCCGCGTTTTTCCGCGGAAGGGTCCCCCCGAGGCAGTGAGCAGAATTTTCTCGATTTTATCCGCAGGCTCTCCGTTCAGCGACTGGAAAATAGCGCTGTGTTCGCTGTCCACAGGCAGAATGGACACGCCGCAGCGCTGCGCCAGCGGCATGATGATATGCCCCGCGCAGACCAGCGTTTCTTTGTTGGCGAGGGCGATGTCCTTGCCCGCCTCGATCGCAGCGATGGTAGGTCTGATACCGATCATTCCCACAATCGCAGTCACCAATACCTCCACGTCCTCCTGCACGGCGATCTCCAGAAGCCCTTCCATTCCGGATACGATCCGTACCGGCAGATCCGCAACCCGGCAGCGCAGATCCGCGGCCGCCTCCTCACTCCACACGCCAGCCGTCTCCGGCATAAATTCCCGGATCTGCGCTTCCAAAAGCGCCGTATTGGAACCCGCCGCCAGCGCCGCCACCCGCAGGTCCGGGTTGGCCCGCACAATCTCCAGCGTCTGTGTCCCGATGGAACCGGTGGAACCCAAGATCGCAATTTGCCTTTGTTTTTTTGATTGATCTGTTTTCGGTATCTTATCTATTTCCATTTTGTCGCTTTTCTCATTTTTTCTAATTTTTTCGACTTTTTCGACTATTTTATCTTCCATCTTTATAATGGTGCGCTCCAATCGTTATTTTTCGCATTTTTCGAGAACTCCTGCGGAATTTGCAGGGTATGCGAAATCTACAAAATCATCAACAGCGTCAGAAAATAGACCATGGGCGCCGTCACCGTCATGCTGTCAAAACGATCCATGATCCCGCCGTGTCCGGGAATAATGTGACCGTAATCCTTGATATTATGGTTTCTCTTGATGGCGGAAGCCGCCAGATCCCCCACCATACTCATCACGGCTCCCATCGCGCAGATGAAAGCCAGCGCCCATGCCACATGCTGGCCGGGTAGCACCTGCTCCATGACCGCATAGCCGTAGATTCCTCCGATGAGCGCCGTTCCCAGCACGCCTCCGATACAGCCCTCCAGCGTCTTTTTGGGGCTGAGCGCCGGAAAAATCTTATGCCTGCCCAGAACTTTTCCCACCGCATAGGCACAGGTGTCGCATCCCCAAGAGCTGATCAGGATCATCCACACCATATAAAGCCCTTGCGGACACATGCGGGTCAGATACACAAACGAGAGCATGAGCGGCGCATACAGAAAAGCAAAAACGGCCGCGCTCACCTGCTCCGCGCGAAATCTCGGAAACGCCGCCACATACACCAGCATCTCCGCCATAAACACCGCCACAATACACATCAGAAGAAGCACCTGCTCCTCCGCGCAGTAGAGCGTGATATAATAAGCCGTTATACCCAGATATCCCACAAGTTCCAACGCATTTGCCTTTTTCTCTTTTGTGGCGCACCCGAGCGCTCCGGTCAATTCCTTGTAAGCCGCCACGGAACAGAGATACAGGATCACAAGCAGCGGCCATTCCCCAAGACTCATGGCCAGAATCGCAATGACCAGCAAAACGATTCCACTGACTAATCTGGTCAAAAACATTTCTATTCCTCCTTCAGGCCGCCGTACTTCCTGTCTCTATGATTATATGCCTCCACAGCCTTAAGCAATTCTTCTTTTGTAAAATCGGGCCATGCGACGGGCGTGATATAAAATTCCGCATACGCAAGCTGCCACAGCAGAAAGTTGGAAATCCGCTGTTCGTTACAGGTGCGGATGATCAGATCCGGATCCGGAATCCCCGCGGTATCCAGATGGGACGCTATGGTCTCTTCTGTCACCTCGCCCGGTTTGAGTTCCCCGGAAACGGCCTCCTCCGCAATTTTGCGCGCCGCCCGCGTCAGTTCATCCCGGCCGCCGTAATTGATGGCTACCTGAAAATGCAGTCCGTCGTTCTCCTTGGTCGCCTCCTCCAGCTCCGCTATCTTCACGCGCAGATCCTCGTCCAAACGGCTGATGTCCCCGATCACCCGCACGCACATGCGGTTCTTCTCCGCCGTTTTGAGGCAGTTTTTCATATAATTGCGCAGAAGCCTCATCAGACCGTCCACCTCTTCCTGCGGTCTGCTCCAGTTCTCCGTGGAAAAAGCGTACACCGTCAGATACTGAATCCCCATCTTATAGGCTTCCTCGCAGATGACTTCCACCGTCTTGGCTCCCTCCGCATGTCCGTAGTTCCGGGGCATTTTCCTCGCCTTGGCCCAGCGGCCGTTGCCGTCCAAAATGATTGCCACATGGCGCGGCATCCGCAGATTCTCTTCCATAGGAATAACCCGATCCTTTCCTTATACCATATTCATATAGGAGTTTGCGAAACGCTCTAATTTACAAGGAGTCATTGTGCAAATTGCATATTCAACGCAGACACGCTTTCGCTCCAACCTCACCGTAGTGGCACATAAGGCGCTAAAATACAGCGCCTAAGTGCCAACGGTTCGCTAGGGTCTGCTTATGAATATACAATCTGCACAATTCGGATTCCGAAAAATATCGTTTCGCAAACGTCTATACCATACTCATATCACATTCCATGATAGGTATCCTATCATTATAGGTATCCTATCATCACTTTATCAATTTGTTTGATGATATTTCGTATCAAGATAGGGCGGATGGGCATAGCCCTCTCCGCCCCCGTTCTCTATTGTAGATTTGTCTTTGCAGACCCATCCCGGAATCATACCGGAGCCTACACCGTCATAATCTCCTTGGACTTGCTCTCCATCGCCGCATCAATGTCTTTGACATACTTATCCGTCAGCTTCTGCAGCTGCTCCTCCAGCTGTTTGATCTCATCCTCGGAAATTTCCGTCTTGGCCAGTTTCTTGAAGGAGTCGTTGCCATCCCGGCGGATGTTACGCACCGCAACCTTGGCGTCCTCCGCTTTCTTCTTCACCTCTTTGGCCAGATCTTTTCTGCGCTCCTCGGTGAGTTCCGGGAAAACCAGACGGATCACATTGCCGTCGTTGGAGGGATTGATGCCCAGATCGGAAGTCTGAATCGCCTTCTCGATCTCGCGGAGCATTGTTTTCTCCCAAGGCGCGATCTGGATGATGCGAGCCTCGGGGACGGTGACATTGCCGATCTGCTGGATCGGCGTGGGCGTTCCGTAATAGTCCACGCGGATCTTATCCAGCACATGGGGATTGGCGCGCCCCGCGCGGATGCCCGCATAGTCCTGCTCCAGAAACTCCAATGCTTTCTTCATCTTGTCCTCATACTGCTGTAATCTAGCGTCCATACTGCCTCCGTTCTCCCTCCCGGGACTCATGTATTCTTTTTGTTTGGGCAAAGCTGTTTCCCGGGTTCGCCTACACCGTCACCTTCGTGCCGTTAAACTGCCCTCTTGCGGCATTGATAATGCTGTTTTCCTCATTCAGCCTGAACACCCACATGGGCATCCGGTTGTCCCGCGCCAGAATGGAAGCCGTCATATCCACCACCTGAAGGTTCTTGGCAATGACTTCCTCTATGCCCACTTCCGCATATTTGTGCGCGCCGGGATCCTTGGCCGGATCTGCGTCGTACACTCCGTCGATGGATTTGGCCAGCAGAATCACATCCGCATCCACTTCCACCGCCCGCAGCACCACTCCCGTATCCGTGGAAAAATAGGGATGTCCCGTTCCTCCCGCAAAAAAGATCACATGATTGCGGGCGAAATACTTGTTTGCGCGATCCTTGGAGAACAGCTTCGTGAAAGAGCCGCACGCAAACGGAGTGAGAATATCTGTCTTCATGCCGACGGAACGGAAAATCTCCGACACATAGATGCTGTTCATCACCGTGGCCAGCATACCGATCTGATCCGCTTTGGTTCGATCGATGTGTTCGCTGGATCTTCCCCGCCAGAAATTCCCGCCGCCGATGACAATTCCCATCTGGACTCCGTCCTCCACAAGTTCCTTGACCTGCAGCGCCACCCGCCGCACGGTCTCCTCGTCAAGTCCGGTCTTTTTCTCCCCTGCAAGGGCTTCTCCCGAGAGTTTCAGTAAAATTCTGCGCATGGCTTTCCCCCATTCATTCCGTTTGGTTTTCTACCCGGCTGTTTTGAGATCGCTTTTACCCTTATTTGTTGTCCTTGCCGTCCTTGTTGTCCTTATTATTCTGATTGTCTTTATTATTCGGATTCTCTTTGTTGTCCTTGCCGTCCTTGTTCTTTTTGACAAATTTGGGGTCGGGCTTATAATCGTTGAAAAAGCTGGTAGGACTTACATCCGCATAGCACTGAGAACACATACCTTCGATCACCGCGCCGTTGTTGATCTGCACGGACTTGGATTTGATATTTCCCATCACGATGGCGGAAGCGTCCAGAACCACGGGACCCTGCACATCGATATCGCCCTTGACAGCGCCTGCGATGGCGGCGCTCTTTGCCGTGATGTTTCCGATGATGACGGAGCTGTCTCCGATCTTTACCGCGCCCTCGCTGACAACCTCGCCGTTGATCTTGGCTCCTTCCGCATAAATTTCGGCGGCTTTGGAATTGCCGTTGATATGGCCCGTGATATTCAGTTTGCCGAGAATATCAATATTGCCTTCTACTGCTCCGATGACGTCCATGGAACCCTCCGATGTAATATCACCGATGATCCGCATTCCCTGCGTAATGATGGCTACCTCTTCCTCCGAAGTCTGTCTGCTTACATAACTGTCCATTTTTTCCTCTGCTCCTTTGCTCTCTTCTTTTATCTCCGGAACGTCCTCTTCTTCAGCCGTACCGGGTAATTCCATTACTGCCTCTTGTATAAACGGTTCGCCGGGTTCCGCCTCGACCTGATCCGCTTCTGACGTTTCCTCCTCCAATTCGGAGGAGTCCTCCGGTTCGGGGGAGTCTGCCGATTCGGGTATGGCCGCCGCATTTGGTTCTACAGCCGATTCAGGTACCGCTGCCGTTTCGGATGCCCCTGCTGCCCCGGGTGTTTCCTCTGCTTCCGGGGATGCTTCCGTCTCTCCGAAGATTCCTCCCGCGCCGAACAAAGACGCCAGCTCTGCTTCGTCCGTTTGCTCCTCCGGTTCGACCGTTTCCGCCGCGCCAAATTCTGCTGTCGGTTCGGATGCCGCCGCATTTGGTTCTACAGCCGATTCAGGTACCGCTGCCGGTTCGGATGCCTCTGTTGCCCCGGGTGTTTCCTCTGCTTCCGGGGATGCTTCCGTCTCTCCGAAGATTCCTCCCGCGCCGAACAGCGACGCCAGCTCTGCTTCGTCCGTCTGCTCCTCCGGTTCGACCGTTTCCGCCGCGCCAGATTCTGCTGTCGGTTCGGATACCGCTGCTGCCTCAGGTGTTTCCGCTGCGCTAGGTTCTGCCGATGTTTCCGGTTCCGGCACTGATGCCACTACCGTCTCGGATACCGATACTGTCTCGGATGTCACGGCAACTTCCGGAGAAGCCGCCGATTTGCCGCTCTCAGGCTGTGCCGCCCCGCCGAAGAATCCTCCGCCGCCGAACTTGCCGCTTCCGCCAAACGGTTCCGGTTTTTGCGGCTGTATCTCTTCCTCATCGTCGGGCATCGCCGCTAACGCCGCTGCCAGCATCTCTTCCAAGGAAGGTTCTGCGGAAGCCGCCGCTGAACCGGTTTTCTGCCCTCCCGCGCTTTCCGGCGCCTTGTTCCCGGATAGTCCCTCATCCGGCAGCGCCATATCCTCCGGAACCTGAATATTATCGATGTTCCGGAGCATTTCTTCCAGCGAAATGTCTTCCGACCGTTTCGGACTTCCTACCGGCTTTTCATCCGCCGCACCGGCCGTATCGGCTGCATCCGCCACATCGGCCGCAGACTTCTCCGGAACGTCCGCCGCAGGCATCAATTCATTGACCGCCTGTGACAAATCCTCCTTTAAATCCGAAAAAAATCCCATTTAATTTGTACCTCCGTTATATGATCGTCCTCAATGTATATGCTGTATCGGCGTGGTCTCCTCTGTAATCGGCAGAAATACCGTGTTGTCCATCGCCTGAATCCGCTCGATAATCCGTGGCAGCGCCTCTACGGTCGTCCGTTTGTCGGCGGAATCATGCAGAAGAATCACTGCCGTGTTCCATTGCTCCACATCCGAAGTGCTGTTGGCCACCAGCGCGTCAACGCTCAAAAGCCCGCTGCTTCCATCCCCCGAGGAGACATTCCAGTCGTAGAACACCATATCCTGACTTTCCAGATAATCTATGAACAAATGCATGTCCTCTTTGCTCACCGTGTTGGAGCTTCCGCCGGGAAATCGGTAAAACCTGCAGGTCTCGCCCGTCAGTTCTTCCAGAAAGCTGCGCTGTTTCTCAAAATCCGCCTCAAAATTTTCCAAGGAAGCATACAGCTCGGAATACTTATGGCTGTAGGAATGCATCCCCAGCGTATGCCCGTTCTCCACGATCTGGAGGATCGCTTCCTTCGAGCGCTCGTCTTCCTTGCCCACCACAAAAAAGGTGGCCTTGATATCATATTCTGCCAAAATATCCAGAATATCATCCGTATAGATGCTGGGTCCGTCGTCGAATGTCAGATACACTTTGCGCCGCAGATCCGTCTCCTCCGCGCTTTCCAGCTCCGGTGATGCGTCAGACACCCCGCCGGACGCCCCGGCCTTCGGAATCTCTCCGCCGCCCGATCCCGCATATAATCTACCCGGCCCGGAAGCCGTCCCCGACATCATCACATTCCATCTGTCGGACTGTTCCAGCACCGCCATGCGGTCCGTCAGCTCGTCTATTTTCCGATTCAGGCTTCCGACCTGCAGCATCAGGACAATGCATCCCACAGTCGGCAGAACAAGCAGAAAAAGCAGGGTATAAAGAATCAGATGCTTGAATCTCCTGACACGTCTTCGTCTGGCAAGCAGGTCATCCAGATCATTCAGACTATCCAGTTCCTCCCGGTCGTCCGAATCTTCCCGATCATTCAAGGCGTCCCGATCTTCCGGATCTTCCACACCCTCCTGATCTCTCAAGGCGTCCCGATCTTCCGGATCTTCCATACCCGCCTGATCTCTCAGGGCGTCCCGATCTTCCAGACCTTTCATACCCTCTTGATCTCTCAGGGCGTCCCGATCTTCCGGATCATTCAGATCTCCGGTTCCGTCATTTTCTGCCGCATCCCCCTGTCCGTCCGGCAGGGAGCTGTCAGACGGATGCTCGTCCGAAAATTCCCTTCCGTCTTCCAACATGACATCCTACTCCTTTAAGATTTGCAGTTCCGCTGTTCCCGAATTCCCCTGCGCTTCTTTAGCACATTTTCCCTGCACTCTAACAGTATAGCATATTCTCCTATTCGGGGAAAGTATAAAAATATAAAAAAACTAAAAATTGCATATTCCTTCAAGTTATACTATAATAGTGGACGGCAACAAAAATCCGGAGGCGCACCTCCGGCAACAACACAGAGGATCTGTGCCTGCGCGCTGCCGGGCACGAACTTATTTTACGGACCAATTCTGAAAAAGCGGCGCAGAAACGAGGCATAAAATGAGTTTTGAATTTATTAAACGGCTTCCGACCCCGGCGGAAATTCTGGACGAATACCCGCTTCCGCAAGAACTGCGCGAACTCAAGGAACAGCGCGACGCCGAGATCCGCAACGTGATTACCGGCAGGAGCGATAAATTTCTGGTCATCATCGGACCGTGTTCCGCAGACAACGAGGATTCCGTGTGCGATTACGTCAACCGTCTTGCCAAAATCAACGACAAAGTGAAGGATCGGCTGATTCTGGTTCCCAGAATCTACACCAACAAGCCCCGCACCACCGGAGAGGGCTACAAGGGCATGGTGCATCAGCCCAATCCGCAGGAAAAGCCCGACTTCGTGGCAGGTCTGGTCGCCATCCGCAAAATGCATATCCGGGCGTTTCAGGAGACGGGGCTTTCCTCCGCCGACGAGATGCTCTACCCCGAAAACTGGGGATATCTCGCCGACGTTCTCTCCTATGTGGCCATCGGCGCGCGCTCGGTGGAAGATCAGCAGCACCGGCTCACCGTCAGCGGCTTCGACGTACCCGCCGGGATGAAAAACCCTACCAGCGGAGACTTCTCCGTGATGCTCAACGCCGTCTATGCAGCGCAGCATCCCCATTCCTTCATCTACCGGGGCTGGGAGGTGAATACCACCGGAAACGACATGGCTCACACCGTTCTGCGGGGCGCCACCAACAAACACGGCCAGAACACTCCCAACTACCACTACGAGGATCTGAACCGCCTGCTGGAGATGTATAACGCCATGGATTTGAAACATCCGGCCTGTGTCATCGACACCAACCATTCCAACTCCAACAAACAGTTTGAGCAGCAGGTTCGCATCGCCAAAGAGATCATGCACAACCGCAAGCTCAATCCCGATATCCACCAGCTGGTGAAAGGGCTGATGATTGAAAGCTATATCGAGGAGGGCTGCCAGAAAATCGGCGGCGGCGTGTACGGCAAATCCATCACGGATCCCTGTCTGGGCTGGGAAGCCACCGAGAAACTGATCTATGATCTGGCCGAATACGAGTGATTTTATAAAATTTTGACAAAGGCCTTAAAAATCACAGGATTCACAAAGCTTTCCAGCGCGCAGCCGATAGCGGCGGCCGCCGCCAGCATCAGAAGAGATAATACCCGTCCGGAGAGGGCGGGTATTTTGTTGTCCCCCTGATACGCCCCCCGCCCGTAGATCATGCGGCAGGTTCTCCCACACCACAAAAGCAATCCGTAAAGCGCCGGCCCATAGACCAGATACTGCGGCAGGGTCGCGGCCAGAGCGAGCAGGATACCCTTGACCCCATAGCGGAGAATCCCCGCCGCAAGGAACGCCCCCGCGCAGAATCCGTACCATCCCGCCGCACACACACAGGCGGCCAGCCCCAGATATGTGGTGGCAGCCAGCGCCAACACCGCGAACTCCGTCATGCGCTTGCGCAGTACAAAAACAAAAAGAACACTGCTGTCCAACGTCATGGCGGATACTTGTCTCAAGGTATTTTCATCCAACAGTCCCGTATTGTCCAGCAAAATGTTCTTTCCAAAATTCATCGTAACGATTCCGGCGGCCAATCCCGCCAGAAAAATGTATCCGAAAGGAAATCTGTCACGCATCGCTCCACCTGCCTTAACTCTTTCAATATATGCGGGGCAGAGTGCGATCATGCTTTCCTTCGCTTCCTCATATCAGTATATCCATGTCAGCGCATTGTCATTTGCCGGTATGTTGTCATTATGCCATCTGCGCTTCCTTCTTATCCTCTTTCGGCTTATTTTTTCTTTGGACGGCCTAATCCTCCTGTCCGTATTTTGCCGCATAGGTCAAAATACCACAGATGGTCTTGGAGTCCTGCAGCGTCCCGTCAAAAATCATCTGCATCAGCTCCTCCACGGACCACGCCTCCACATTCAGATACTCATCCTCGTCCAGATGCTGGGTGCCGGGCCTAAGATTCCTAGCCAGATAGATGTCGATTTTCTCATTGCAGAACGCCACCGTGGTATAAATGGAATTTAAAAGTTCCAAATCTGTACTCACATAGCCGGTCTCTTCCTCAAGCTCCCTTCCGGCCGCCTGTATGGTCGGCTCCTCTCTCCCGTTCAGCCCGCCCGCAGGGATCTCCAGCGTCTCGCGCTCCAGCGCATTGCGGTATTGGCGCACCATCAGGATCTTGCCGTCTCCCCGGACAGGCACGACTGCCGCCGCTCCCTTGTGGTCAATCAGATCCCATTTCGCTATATTGCCGTTCGGTATCTGCATGGTGTCCTGATAATAATCAATAATGGCTCCGTGGGCAATCAATTCCCGGTTAAGGCGCTTATACTGTTCCATCGTTTCCCTCGCTTTTTGATTTCTTGATTATTTCACTTCCGGCCGGATTCCTCCTGCAGAAGCTTCTCCACGCTGACAAGCTTCACACACAGCACGAACAGGTCGGCGGCCAGCGCCAGTTCCTCCGGCGTGGGGAAAGACGGCGCAATCCGGATATTGCTGTCCCTCGGGTCTATGCCGTAAGGGAATGTCGCGCCTGCTCCGGTGAGAACTACTCCGGCCTCCTTGCATTTTGCGACAATCGCCTTGGCACAGCCCTCCATAGCGTCAAAAGAAATAAAATATCCGCCCTCCGGCCGCGTCCATGTCCCGATTCCCGCTCCGGCCAGCTCTCTGTCAAACACCTCCAAGACCGCCTCAAACTTGGGACGCATCAGCTCCGCATGTTTTCTCATATGAGCCTTCATTCCGTCCAGATTTTTAAAATAACGCACATGGCGCAGCTGGTTGATCTTGTCATACCCGATGGTCTGGATCGTCATCGTCTTCTCGATTTCCCGCAGATTCGCCTTGGAAGCCGCCACCGCCGCAATCCCGCCGCCCGCAAAAATGACCTTGGACGTGGAGGCAAATTCATATACCATATCCGGATTCCCGGCTTCCTCGCACGCTCCCAGAATCTCCAAAAGCGGATGATCCTTCCCCTCGTAGAGATCATGAATCGCATAGGCGTTGTCCCAATAGATTCTAAAGTCCCCCGCCGCGGGCTTCAGATTGGCAAAACGCCTCACCGTCTCATCGGAATAGACATAGCCCTGCGGATTGGAGTACTTGGGAACGCACCAGATTCCCTTGACCGCGGGATCCGACGCCGCCAATTCCTCCACCAGATCCATATCCGGCCCTTCCGGCGTCATGGGAATCGTGATCATCTCAATTCCAAAATGCTGTGTGATGGCAAAATGCCTGTCATATCCGGGAGCCGGACACAGGAATTTCACCCGATCCAGCCTGCACCAAGGCGTACTGCCCATAACGCCGTGTGTCATGGAACGCGCCACGGCGTCGTACATAATCGTGAGGCTGGCGTTTCCGCAGACAATCACATGTTCCGCGTCCACGCCCATCATCTCACCCATCAACTTTCTCGCCTCTGCGATGCCGAGAAGTTCGCCATAATTGCGGGCGTCTACCCCGGACTCTGTCTTCATATCGGAAGAAGCGTCCAAAATCCCAAGAAAATCCCTTCCCATATCCAGCTGCGAAGCTGCAGGTTTCCCTCTGGACATGTTCAGATTCAAGCCTTTTGCTTTGGCCTCCTCATATTCCTTGTTCAGCCGGGACTGTACGGACAACAATTCTTCTCTACTCATCTCTTGGTATGTTTTCATATTTCCTCTCATTCCGCCGCATAAGCGGCCCTTTGCTGCCATGCATAATCGTATACAATCATACATCTGGTTAATCATACTATATGAAAGCCCATTAGACAAGAGTTTTTTTCCAATTCCTGAAAAATTGCAAAAATACACAAAAATAACCGCCGCATCACCGCGGCGGTTATTCGTTTTGCTCATCACATTCTTGTTTCTGAATTGTTTTTGTTTTTAAATTTTAAATATTGCTGTCTTGAACTGTCTATGGTCCCGCAATTTATTTTGCGTAATCAATCACCCGGCTCTCGCGGATCACATTGACTTTGATCTGTCCCGGATACTCCATCTCAGCTTCAATCTGTTTGGAGATCTCTCTGGCCATCAGCACCATATCGGCGTCTGAAACCTGCTCGGGTACTACCATAACACGAACTTCACGACCTGCCTGAATAGCAAAAGACTTATCTACACCTTTGAAATTGTTTGTGATTTCTTCCAACTGTCTCAATCTGCTAGTATAGGTTTCCAATGTCTCCCTTCTAGCCCCCGGTCTTGCAGCAGAGATTGTATCAGCAGCTTGTACAATACATGCAATCAGGGATGTGGCTTCTACGTCGCCATGATGGGATTCGACTGCGTTAATTACCACAGCGTTCTCCTTATACTTTCTACAAAGCTCCGCACCAAGCTGTACATGGGAACCTTCCATCTCATGGTCAACGGATTTACCGATGTCATGGAGAAGGCCCGCTCTCTTAGCCAGTCTCACATCAAGCCCCATTTCAGCGGCCAGCAGTCCTGACAACTGCGCCACTTCTATGGAATGCTTCAAAGCATTCTGGCCATAGCTGGTTCTAAATTTCATCTTTCCAAGTAATCTTACAAGCTCCGGATGAATGCCGTGTACGCCCACTTCCAAGACTGCGGACTCACCTTCGCCTTTGATCATTACTTCTACTTCTCTCTGCGCCTTCTCCACCATCTCTTCGATTCTGGCCGGATGAATGCGCCCGTCAACAATTAATTTCTCAAGAGCAATTCTTGCCACCTCGCGGCGGATGGGATCAAATCCGGATAGGATCACTGCCTCGGGCGTATCGTCGATAATCAGCTCAACGCCCGTCATGGTCTCTAACGTGCGGATATTCCGCCCTTCACGACCGATGATTCTGCCCTTCATCTCATCGCTGGGAAGCTGTACAACCGAAATCGTTGTCTCGGAGACATGGTCTGCAGCACATCTCTGAATTGCTGAAACAACATATTCCTTGGCTTTCTTGTCAGCTTCTTCCTTGGCCTGACTCTCCAGTTCTTTGATCATCACGGCCGTTTCATGTTTCACTTCGTCTTCAACAATTTTCAATAAGTAGTCTTTTGCCTGTTCAGAGGTTAAACCTGAAATCCGTTCCAGTTCCTGCACACGTTGCTCATTCAGCCGGGAGACTTCATCCTTCATCTTATTGAGGGATTCTTCTCTGGCTGCCAGACTTTGCTCACGCCTCTCGATCGCATCAGCTTTCTTGTCGATGTTTGACTCTTTCTGCTGTACCCTGCGCTCGTCCCGCTGTACCTCGGATCTGCGTTCCTTGATCTCTTTGTCAAGCTCATTCTTCGTGCGAATGGTCTCTTCTTTGATCTCAAGCAACGACTCGCGCTTCTTGGTCTCCGCAGTTTTGAGTGCTTCATCGATGATCTCTCTCGCCTTCTCCTCTGCATTGCCGATGGTATTGGCCGCGGATTTCTTCAGATAAGAAACCGTAACCTTATTGGTAATCAAAGCGGTGACGAGGATGCAGACCAATGCAACTACAAGCATGATAATCACTCCTTGCAGCGTCATTACAGGAGCACCTCCTTTTTATGAAATTTTCATTGTACACTTTGCCTGTAAAACAGGTTCAATAAACAATCAAACAAGCAATCTACAACAGTATGATTGTAAACTGAATTTACCGCAATGTCAAGTGAAAGTACATAAGAGAACTGACAAAATTGCAAAATAAACAGATTTTTGTCATAAAACCGGTATAAATCCCGAAAAATGCTCCCAAATCAGTCGTCCGGATCCGCCGCGGACAATGCCCGGCGGACGCTTTCTCCCGAAAAGCCCTTCCGCATTAGGAACGCCGCCTGTTTCTGCCGCTCCGCGCTGTCCGCGGTGTCCGGGTCATAGCGGCGTTTCTCCAGCAGTCTGCGCATCATCTCCTGCTCGTCATAGACGCCTCCCTGTTCCTCCCATGCATCCCACGCTTTCCGGATTGTCTCTCTGTCGATTCCTTTGCCCTGCAGATCGGATTCTATCCGCCTTCTGCTGCGGTTCCCGCCATGGCAGTTGATGTACTGCGCCGCATAGCGCTGATCATCCGTATAATGGAAGGACGCCACATACGCCAGCGCCTCCTCAATAATTTTCTCGGGATACCCGCCCTGCCGGAGCTTATCCCGCAGCTGGGCCGTGGTGTACTCGCGGTTCTTCAACAGGTTCATGGCGCGCAGTTTGGCATGTTTCGGCAGGATCCCATCCATGATCTCCGCATACTCCTCCGTCTGTAGCTCTCCGCCCTCTTCCATATGGCGGCGCTGCAGTTCGCCCTTGTATAACACAAAGGCAAATTCTCCGTCCAGATACACTTTGCCGCGCGTCTTTGTCAACTCTTCAATCCGTGTGATCCTCATTGCGCTTCATCCTGCCCCTTTTTGGCTGTCCGCCCCGGTGCCTTCGCCTGCGCCTCCTCCGGCGCAGCCTCTTTCGATGCATTCTCTTTCAGCGCGCCGTCCAGACCATAATGATTCCTCACCTTGAGAGCGATCTCGTCGCAGACTGCGGGATTGTCCTTGAGATATTGCTTGGCGTTCTCACGCCCCTGACCGATCTTGTTCCCCTCATAGGCATACCATGCGCCGGACTTTACCACCACGTCGATCCCTGCGGCCAGATCCAGAATATCTCCCACCATGGAGATGCCCTCTCCGAACATGATGTCGAACTCCGCCTCCTTAAACGGGGGCGCGATCTTATTCTTGACCACTTTCACGCGCGTGCGGTTCCCGATCACCTCGCCGCCCTGCTTCAGCGATTCAATGCGGCGCACGTCCAGACGGACGGAAGAATAGAATTTCAATGCCCGGCCGCCGGTGGTGGTCTCCGGATTGCCGAACATCACGCCGATCTTCTCGCGCAGCTGATTGATGAACACGACCGTACACTCGGACTTGCTGCTCACGGCAGTCAGCTTGCGCAGTGCCTGCGACATCAGTCTGGCCTGCAGTCCCACATGGCTGTCTCCCATATCGCCGTCAATCTCTGCCTTGGGAACCAGCGCTGCAACAGAGTCCACTACCACAATGTCCACAGCTCCGGAACGCACCATGGTCTCCGCAATCTCCATGGCCTGCTCGCCGTTATCCGGCTGAGAAATATACAGATTATCGATATCCACGCCGATGTTCTTGGCGTACACGGGGTCGAGCGCATGTTCCGCATCGATAAATCCCGCGATGCCGCCCCGCTTCTGTACCTCCGCGATCATATGCAGCGTGACGGTGGTCTTACCGCTGGACTCCGGCCCGTAGATCTCCACGATTCTTCCTCTGGGAATCCCGCCCAGTCCCAGCGCAATATCAAGGCTTAACGACCCGGTGGGAATCGTCTCCACGTTCATCTGTGCAGAAGGGTCTCCCAGCTTCATCACGGTTCCCTTTCCGTACTGCTTCTCCAACTGGCTGATCGCCGCGTCCAGTGCCTTGAGCTTCTCTTCTCTCTCCATATCCTATCTCCTTTTCGCAAGGAACAAATGTTCTTGTCTTTCTTCCAGAATAAAACATCTGTTCGGTTTTGTCAATCACATTTTTTATAAAACCAGAATACCGCACACGATGTCCATTAAAACTCCCTCAAAGGCATCCCTCCTGACTATTCTCTAAATTGTTCATCTGAAATCTGTGGCGAAATGCCAGAATGCAAAGAATCGTATGCGGACGGACGCGTCCACATACAATACAGCACAGCGGGGCGCATAAGACTGCCCTCGCTGTCCCGAAAGCAAATTTATTGACGGATTGATTATAACACAATACCATCCCCGCCGGCAAGCAGGAATTAGAAATTTATAGACGGCGCGTCCGGTGCGGCTCCTATTTTTTCCCGAACGTCACATCGCTGATATACTCCAGAATACAGCTGCGCATCAGGGTCAGGGCGGCCGATACGGCGCTCTCCCGCACTTTGGCGCGGCTGCCGCTGAAATGATACTCCCGCACCTTCACTTTGCCCTTGATATTGCAGGCAATATAGACCAATCCCACGGGTTTTTCCTTCGTCCCGCCGTCCGGCCCGGCAAGCCCGGTGACTGATACGGTCACGTCGCATTTACTCAGATTGGCGGCTCCTCTGGCCATCTCCTCCGCCGTCCGGGCGCTGACTGCGCCGTATTTCTGGAGCGTAGATTTCTTGACGCCGAGCAGCTTGCGCTTGGCTTTATTGGAATAAGTCACCAGACCGGATTTGAACACTTCGGAAGAGCCGGGTACATTCACCAGCCGCGCCGACAGAAGCCCTCCGGTGCAGGACTCTGCGCAGGTCAACGTCAGCTTGTTCGCAAGAAGCAGCTCTTCCACTGCCTTCTCCAAGGTCACGTCCTCCTCCGTGGTATAAATGTTCTCTCCGAAACGACTCTTTAATTCCTTCACCATCGGCTTGGTCAGCTTCTTGGCCTCTTTCCCGTCCTTGGCCGACGCGGTGACGCGGATGTGGACCTCCCCGGTCTTGGCATAGGTGGCCAGCGTGGGATTGCTCTGGGCGTCAATCAGATCCTTCACCTCAGTCTCCACCATACTCTCCCCAAGCCCGCAGATCTTCACGGTCTGGGAATAAATGACTCCCGGAGTCAATCTCTCCAGATAAGGCTTTACCTGCTCCGCAAACAGCGGAATCAGCTCCCCGGGAGGCCCGGGCAGAAGGATCACTTTCGCCTTGTCCCCCTCTATAATCAGTCCCGGCGCCGTGCCGTTGGGATTGTCCAAAACCAAAGCCCCCGCCGGCACCAGCGCCTGTTTCCAATTGTTGTCCGTGGGCGTGCTGCCCCGCAGGGCAAAAAACGCCTCGATGCGCGCTCGCCACCCCGCATCCTCAATGAGTTCCAAGCCGCAGACCTTGGCGGCGGTCTCTTTGGTCAGATCATCCTCCGTAGGTCCTAAGCCCCCGGAACAGATCACGATATCGGAGCGTTCCATGGCACTCTGTAAAGCCCCTGTAAGCCGCTCCTCGTTGTCTCCCACCACGCTCTGGTAATAGCAGGACAATCCCAGCCCCGCACACTGTTCCGCCAGATAAGCCGCATTGGTATTCACGATATTGCCCAAAAGAATTTCCGTTCCCACACTAATCAGTTCTACCGTCATTTTGCACCATCCTTCATCACATCCCGATTCTTCCACAAATAGTCCGCCAGAGAAATCACCGTCAGCGCCAGCGCGATCCACATGATACAGTCCGTGGCGGCCGCAAACCATTCCTCGCTCCCGAAGAGCGTCCCAAAATCCGCATCTTTCACGATCATCATGCAGATCATAATCATCTGAAACGTGGTCTTAAACTTTCCCCAATAGCTTGCCGCAATCACCACGCCGTTATCCGAGGCGATCAGCCTGAAGCCGCTGATAATAAACTCCCTGCTGATAATCACCACCACCACCCAAGAGGGGATTCTGGCCATCTCCACCAGCACGATCATCGCCGCACACACCAGAAGCTTATCCGCCAGCGGATCCATAAACTTTCCGAAATTAGTCACCAGATTGTATTTTCTGGCAATCTTGCCGTCCAGAAGATCCGTGAGACTGGCCACGATAAAAATTGCCAGCGCCGCATATTCCGCATAGATGTTTTGGCCGCCAAAGAGCGACTCCACCCAATCCCATCCCTGAAAACTCCCCAGCAGGATCAGAACGAACGGCACGATCAAAACGACCCGGAAAATCGTCAGCCGGTTGGGCAGGTTCATTGTTGTTTTCTTCGCGTTTTCACTCATGATACAGTTCTCCTATCAGGTCATATTCGTTAAAATCCGTCACCAGCACTCTGGCGAAGTCCCCGGTCATCAAATCCGCCGTGGTATTCAGGAACAGATAGCCGTCCACATTGGGCGCATCCCGATAGGTTCTGGCCACATAGGTATCCTCGTCCGCCACCTTTCCCTCGATCATGACCGTCAGCACCCGGCCGACCATCTCCTCCGCCTTCTCAAACGCGATGGCCTGCTGAAGCTCCATCAGTTCGTCCCTGCGGAATTGTTTGACCTCCTCCGGAATCTGCTCCTCCAGAGAAGCCGCAGGGGTATCTTCCTCCTGCGAATACGGGAACACGCCCAGCCTGTCAAATTCCATTTCGTTCACAAATCGGTACAACTCCTCGTACTCTTCCTGCGTCTCCCCCGGGAACCCGCTGATCAGCGTGGTGCGCAGACAAATGTCGGGAATCCGCTCCCTAAGCCGCCCGATGATCTCCCTAAGCTTTTGCTGTCCGGTGCGCCGCCCCATGCGCCCCAGCACCCTGTCCGACGCATGTTGGATCGGAATGTCCAGATAATGGCACACCTTGGGCTGCGTGGCAATGGTCTCGATCAGCTCCTCCGTGATCTCCTCGGGATAACAATATAAAATGCGGATCCAATGGACGCCTGACACTTCCGCAAGCCTGCGCAGAAGCTCGGGCAGTTTCTTCTCCCCGTAGAGATCCACTCCGTAAAGCGTGGTCTCCTGCGCCACCAGAATCAGCTCTTTCACACCGCCCCGCGCAAGCTCCTGCGCCTCCGCAAGAAGCGCCTCCATGGGGACGCTGCGGTACTTCCCGCGCACTTTCGGGATGATGCAGTATGTACAGTGTTTGTCGCAGCCCTCCGCAATTTTCAAATAGGCAAAATGGCCGCCCGTGGTAAGGATACGCCGGGTTCCGATGTCCGGTGCGGCGTCGATGTTTCTATAGCGGCCGCGGCCCTTTCCGGCAAGCGCCTCCTCCACAGCCTCCACAATCTCGCCGATGGCGGTGGTACCCACCACCGCATCCACCTGCGGAATCTCCCGGCGGATCTCCTCCTGATAGCGCTGAGCCAGACAGCCCGCGGCAATCAGCGCCTGAATCCGCCCTGCGTCCTTGAGTTCCCCCATCTCCAACAACGTGTTGACGCTTTCCTCCTTGGCGTCCCCGATAAAACAGCAGGTGTTCACCACCACGATATCCGCCTCGGACTCATCGTCCGTAAATTCATATCCCCGCCCGGCCAGCGTCCCCAGCATCTTCTCCGAATCCACCAGATTCTTGTCGCAGCCCAAAGACACAAACAATATTTTCATAAACGTACCCCTTTCGGCGGCGTCCCAATGTATGAAATAGCCGGCATAGAATCACGCCGGCTACCGCTCTGAAACGACTGGCTTTACTCCTCGTCGTCCCCGAGAATCTTAATCTTGCTCTGGTTCAGCTCCTCCACCGCCAGCGACAGCGGTTTCTGCACGTCCCCCTCCACCAGCGGCTCCTCGCCGGAGATGATCTGCCTTGCGCGCTTTGAAGTGGCCATAACGATGGAATACCGGCTGTTTACCACCGGCGCCTCGCCGTTTTCTACCTCGCTGTTTACGACTTTCATCAAATCGGAATAAGACGGATGTAACATTATTTTTGTGCTCCTTTCACGAAACCTTTCAGTTCCTCTCTGATTTCTTTTATAAATGCCTGCCTGCGGACGGGCGCTCTGCGCGCCGCCTCCACAAGTCTGTGCAGCTCCTCCACGCAAGCCTCGAGATCGTCGTTTACCACGATATAATCATAGGCTTCCATGCCTTCCGACTCCTCGCTTGCCCGGGCCAGACGTCTGGCGATCGCTTCCTGCGTCTCCGTCCCCCGGTTTTTCAGCCTCCGCTCTAACTCTGCGGCGCTGGGCGGCGTCACAAACAGCAGCAGACTCTCGGGAAACAGCTCCTTGATTTTCAACGCTCCCTGAATCTCGATCTCCAAAATGACGTTCCTGCCCTCCGAAAGCCGCTCTTCCACATACGCTCTGGGCGTTCCGTAGTAATTGCCGCAATACTGGGCGTACTCGATCAGGCCGCCCCGCTCGATCTGTTCCTCAAACCGCGCCTTATCGGTAAAAAAGTAATGGACTCCCTCTTCCTCTCCCTCTCTGGGCTTCCTTGTGGTCATCGATATAGAGAGCGCATAATTGTCATGCGTCTCCAGAAGGCGCTTTACCAGCGTACCCTTTCCCGCTCCGGAAAATCCCGAGATCACGATCAAAATGCCTCTGTCGGGTCTGTCCTTTCCCATCCTCTACTCCTCCCGCTCGCCGGACGCCTCCGCCTCGCCGAACTCGGACGGCGCATCCTGCCCGGGAATCCGGGCGCGCCCCGCGATCGTCTCCGGCAGAAGCGCTGACAACACCACCCTGCCGTTTTCCATCACCAGCACCGACTTGGTCCTGCGCCCCTGCGTGGCGTCTATGGCCATCCCCTGCTCCTTCGCCCGCTGCACCATGCGCTTGATGGGCGCGGACTCCGGACTGACAATGGCGATGATTTTCGCCGTATTCACAATATTGCCGAAACCGATATGAATTAACATACAGCCCCCGTCACTCGATATTCTGTATCTGTTCCCGCACCTTCTCGATCTCGGTCTTTAGTTCGATAGCGCAGTTGGAAATCTCCAGATCGTTGCATTTGGACAGCGTGGTGTTGGCCTCCCGGTTCATCTCCTGCGCCAGAAAATCCAACTTCCGCCCGATGCAGCCGCCCTCTTCCAGCGTCTTTTTCGTCGTCTCGATATGGCTGCGCAGGCGCACCAGCTCCTCGTCCACGCAGACTTTGTCCGCAAAGACCGTCACTTCCGTCAAAAGCCTCGCCTCATCCACCGTATTGTCCTGCAGCAGTTCCCTCACTTTATCTTCCAGCTTCTGCCTGTACTCCGCCACGACTCCGGGCGACCGCTCGGCGATGAAATCCACCAGCCCCGCCATTTTATCCAGCTTATCCGTCAGATCTTTCTGCAGATTCGCCCCTTCTGCGACGCGGGTTTTCACAAACATATCCGCCGCTCCCCGGATCGCCTTGCGGAGTTCCTTCCAGAGTTCCTCCTCGTCCACGTTCTGCTCTTCCATGACAAAGACTTCGGGAAATTTAGAGAGCGTGGAGACGCGGACGTCGTCATCCAACCCAAAATCCTGCGCCATCTGCCGCAGATACTCCAGATACTCCCTTGCCACCTCCCGGTTATAGCGGACGCTGGAAGTGTTCTCCGAGAAATCCTCGTAAGTGACGAAGAGATCCACTTTTCCTCTGGAAATGTACTCCTTTAACTCGCTCCTGATCGCCGACTCAAAGAAATTCAGTTTCTTCGGCATCTTGATATTGACGTCCAGATAACGGTGGTTGACCGATTTCATCTCCACGGTAAATTTTCTGTCCTGCCCGGCAATCTCGCATCTGCCGAACCCGGTCATGCTCTTGATCATTCGTACTCCCATCCGAGCGTTCCAACCCGCTCATGCATATCAGCTTCTATTATAAAATAAGTGCGTGGCAACGTCAAGTACCCTAAAATCTCCTCATAGACCCAGAAGCGCACTGGCCACCGTGCAATAGACCAGCAGTGAAAGCGCGTCCACAATCGTCGTGATAAAGGGGCTGGCCATCACCGCCGGGTCGAAGCCCAGACGCTTGGCCCCGATGGGCAGAATACAGCCCACCAGCATGGCCAGAAGCACAGCCGCCACCAGCGTGATGCACACTACCAACGCCACAAGCACTCCCACTTTATCAAAAAGAAGCAATTTGCAGAAATTGGCCGCCGCCAGACACAGGCCGCACAGCAGCGCGACCCGCATCTCCTTAAACACCACGCCCGGCACATCCCGGTACTCAATCTCCCCCAGCGAAAGCCCGCGGATCACCGTCACGCTGGCCTGTCCCCCGGCGTTTCCACCCGTATCCATCAGCATGGGAATAAACGCGATCAGCGCCGCACAGGCACTCAGCGCATCCTCAAACCCGGTGAGAATGGCTCCCGTAAAAGTTGCCGAGACCATGAGCAGCAGAAGCCACGGAATTCTCTTTTTGAAAGTCTCCCAGACCGTGGTCTTCATATAGGGCTTGTCGCTGGGAACGATAGCCGCCATTTTCTCCATATCTTCCGTGGTCTCTTCCTCCATGATATCCACGATATCGTCCACGGTGATAATCCCCACCATCCGATTTTCATTATCCACTACCGGCATGGTGGTAAAGTCATATTTTTTGAATATGGACGCAACTTCCTCCTGATCCATGAGGGTTCCCAGCGCAATGACGTTTTCATGCATGATATCCCCGATGCGCTCCCCCGGGTCGGAGAGCAGCAGATATCGCAAGGCCACCGTCCCCAGAAGTCTCCTGCTGGCGTCCAGCACATAACAGACATTGATGGTCTCGCTGTCAAGCCCCACGCTGCGGATATGGGCGATGGCTCCTTCTACCGTGAGATTTTCTTTCAGATCCACATACTCCACCGTCATGATGCTTCCGGCAGAATCCTCCGGGTAACGCAGCAGATGATTGATGTCCCGCCGCGTCTCCGCACTGGCGTTCTCCAGAATTCTGGTCACTACGTTCGCCGGCATCTCCTCCAGCAGATCCGTGGCGTCATCCGCCATCAGATGGTCGATAATGTTGGCTGTCTCCCGGTCGGACAGCGCCGTGATGATGGTCTGCTGGGTGTCGGATTCCATATAGGAAAACACATCCGCCGCCAAATCCTTCGGCAGGATCCGGAATACCCGAAGAAGCTTCTCCTCCTCAAGCTCTTCCATTAAAACGGCCGCATCCGCCTCGTTCATCTCCGCAAGCACCTGCCGCAGACCCGTATATTGCTTCGTATCCAGAAGGCCAAGCAGTTCCTCCAAAGTCAAAATCTGTTCCGTCATAACAACCACCGCCTTTCCCGGTCAAAATGTCTTCAGACTTCCCGTTCAATATAATACCGTTCCCCCAGCTTCTCGATCCGCGCCCTGCCCATGGTCGCCTCCGTGACGTCCCGCCGCAGACCCTCCTCCGCTTCCGCGGGAATCAGCACGCGCAGCCGCACCGCCTCCGCATATTCGCTGTCCACAGGCTCGATTCCCCGCTGTCCCAGCAGATAAAGGATTCTGCCCACGCCGTTGTAATCCGTGCCAATCTCCAGCTCGCAGCCCAGACGCCGGACGCCGATGACACAGCGGGCCAGCCCCTCCTGCACTGCCCGGGTATAAGCCCGCACCAGCCCGCCGGTTCCCAGAAGCACGCCGCCGAAATACCGGGTGACCACCACCGCCGCATTCCGCACGCCCTCCCCAAGAAGCACCTCCAGCATGGGGCGTCCCGCGGTACCCGAAGGCTCCCCGTCGTCGCTGCAGCGGGTCAGCTCTCCCCGCCCGCCGATGACAAAGGCCGAACAGTTGTGTCTGGCGTCCCAGTATTTTTTCTTCACGCCCTCGATAAAGCGGACGGCTTCCTCCTCCGTCTCGCACCCCGCAACCGTGGCGATGAAACGGGATTTCTTCTCTATTATTTCCGCCTCCGCTCCATCGAGCAGCACTCTGTAGGAATCCATATCCGTTCTCCATGCCGTCCTGTTTCTTGATTCCACCATATTCTAGCATATTTTGTCCAAAATGTGAAACAATTCTTAATACTGGAAAGAAAACCTTTATTTACCTGTCCGTTTCTGCTATAATATTTTCTAGGTTTGCGAAACTTTTACTTCGGAAAATGTCATTGTGCAAATTGCACAACCTATGGTTTTTTGCTATTTGTAGAGAGTTTATAACTAAAAGGAAGGCGGACTATATGAATTACGGCAAAAAAGGCGTCCGTGAAAAACAGAAGGCGCTGAATTCCAAAACCGGAAAATGGAGCCGGAAACTTGTGCTGACCTGTGTAAAAGTGATGCTGGTCGCTTGTTTTGGCGTCGGTATCTGCGGCACGGCGGCGGCCATCGGCATGTTTCACGGCATCTTGGAAGACACGCCCAACATCCGCGTCAACGACGTGGTGGCGCCGGGACAGGCCACCATCGTATACGACCGGGAAGGCAACGAGATCGACCAGTATGTCAGCACCAACTCCAACCGGATCGATGTGACTATCGATCAGGTTCCCACCCATCTGGGACAAGCTTTCGTGGCCATCGAGGACGAGCGGTTTTATCAGCACAACGGCATTGACATGATCGGAATTGCGCGTTCAGGCTATCAGTTTGTAAAGACACTCGGCAAGGAAAAGCAGGGCGCCAGCACCATCACCCAGCAGCTCCTCAAAAATACGGTCTTCACCACCTGGACCGAGGAGAACAACAATCTGATCAAGATGGTCAAGCGCAAACTGCAGGAACAGTATCTGGCGCTGGAACTTACCAAGAACACCACGAAGGACGAGGTGCTTCTGCGCTATATGAACGCCATCAACTTAGGCCAGAACACTCTGGGCATTGAGGCGGCCTCCCTGCGCTATTTCGGCAAATCCTGCTCGGAACTGACAATCTCCGAGAGCGCCGTCATCGCCAGCATCACCCAGAATCCTTCGGCCAACAACCCCATCCGCTATCCCGAGAACAACGCCAGACGGCGGAAAACCTGTCTGGAAAACATGCGGGATTTGGGCTTTATCACAAAAGAAGAATACGATGAGGCCATAGCTGACACGGAGGACGTCTATGAGCGCATCAGCCTCCATGACGTGGACTTCAAGGTGGGCGACACCACCGCCGGCTCCTATTTCTCCGACGCCCTGTACGAGCAGGTGTTGGACGATCTGGTAGCTGCGGGATACCCCGAGGTGACGGCGGAATACATGATGTCCTCCGGCGGCCTGCGCATCGACTCCACCATGGATCCCAAAATCCAACGCATTGCCGACGAGGAATTTGCGAACGAAGAAAATTATAATCCCAATGTCCACTGGTATCTGAACTATGCCCTGACCATCACGGATACCAACGGCGATAAACACAACTACAGCAAAGAAAATATGATGACGTGGTTTAAGGAGAACCAAGACCGGAATTTTAACCTGATTTTCTCCTCGCAGGACAGCGCCTACGAGGCCATCGACACCTACCGCGGCGCCATGATGGAAAGCCTGAATATGCCCGCGGACTCCGACAGCTTTGAGGAGAACATCTCCATGACTGCGCAGCCGCAGGCCGCCATTGTCATCGAAGACCAGAGCTGCGGCTATGTGGTGGCCATGGTGGGCGGACGCGGCGCCAAGGAGGGGCGGCGCACTCTAAACCGCGCTACCGCCGCGGGCAACTCCCCCGGATCCACGTTCAAGGTGCTGGCGGCCTTCGCCCCGGCTCTCGACGCCAACGGTCAGACGCTCGCCACGGTCTATAACGACGCGCCCTTCAATTATGACACGGGCCAACCCGTAAACAACTGGTACGACGTCAATAAAGTGGGATGGAAGGGGATTTGCTCCATCCGCTATGCCATCGAACAGTCCCTGAACATTATAGCGGTAAAGACCTTCACCGTGGTGACGCCCCAGCTCGGCTATGACTATCTGCTGAATTTCGGTTTCACCACGCTGGTGGACGGCAAATGGATCGGCGACCAGATGTTCTCAGATGTACGCCAGCCCACCGCCATCGGCGGCATCACCGACGGCGTAAGCCCCTATGAGCTGAACGCCGCCTACGCCTCCATCGCCAATCTGGGGACTTATGTGGAGCCGAAACTCTACACCCGGGTGACGGATGCGGACGGCAATGTGATTCTGGACAACACCACACCCCAGAGCAGACAGGTGTTGAAAGAGACCACGGCCTTTCTTCTGACAGACGCCATGACCGATGTGGTGACCAAGGGAACAGGCGCCAGATGCAATTTCAACTCCAATATGGCCATTGCGGGCAAGACAGGCACCTCTCAAAAGACACAGGACGTCTGGTTCGCAGGGTACACACCCTACTACACCGCCACCGTCTGGGCAGGCTATGACAACAATGTGAGCCTGAACACCAGCACATTGGCAAGCGTCAACGAGTCCAACATCGCCAAGAATCTCTGGAAGAGCATTATGAAGCGCGTCCATGAGGAACTGCCCAACGCCGCTTTCCCCGTCCCCGAGGGACTGGTACAGATGCAGGTATGTTCCAAATCCGGCAAGCTTCCCACTCCCGGCCTCTGCGAGGCGGCCGGCTGTGTGATCACGGAATATTTTGCGGAGGGGACGGAGCCGACTGAGACTTGTGATATCCACTATCAGGGCCGCATCTGCAATTACTGCGGTCTGATCGCCACGGCGGAATGTCCTTTTGCCTACGACGGAATCACGACCCTGACCCTGCCGGAGCATCCGGCTCTGCTGTCAGGTTCCACCTCCATTATCGAAAATCCGGACGGAACCCAGAGCGTCATCGTTCCGAACACTTCCAATATCTGCCCGCACGACGCGCTGTTCTTCACCAACCCGGACTATGAGGCGGTGCTGAACCAGCAGCAATGGGAGATCAATCAGCGAAACGGCGGCGAATAACCGCCGCCGTTTTATCTGCCGGGATCAAAGCCCTTTTATCTGCCGGATCTTCCTCTGTAATTCCTCCACGCCCGCCTGTGCGTTCAAAATCGCCGTCCGCTGCTTTTCAAAAGGCGCATCCTCCGCATCCCGGTATTGCTCCATAAACAACCGTCCGATCTCCGTATAATTCTTTTTGATCACCTCTTCACAGACGGCAATCTGGCTCTTCAAGGAAGCGATCTCCGCCAGATCTTTCGCTTTGTCCGCCGCCTCTTTCCCTTTTGTGGTGATCGTGTCTCCTAACTTCTCCAAGATATCCATCTTCCTACCATCCTTTCCGGCTCGGCGTCCGCCGCATACATCCTGCCCTGCCGCTTCCCGCCGTCCTATTCCGGGTGTCATCCTTCCATATCAGTATAGCCGCTTTTGCAGAAAGTGACAAGTATCCCCGATTCTTATTTTCTCTGTTCGCATTTTTCCGCCGTTTGTGTTATACTATAAACTGATTTCTTGAGCGACAGATTTTCCCATGTCGCAAACAAATTCTGATTGGATGATACCCGACGGAGGCGGCAGATGAAAGACGCAAACGCTTTAAAAGACAAAAAACTCTTCCTGTTTGACATAGACGGCACGTTGGCCGTAGGGGATACGCTCCTTAACGGCAGCCGGGAACTTTTGGAACATATTGAATCCATCGGCGGAATGGCCTGCTTTATCACCAACAATTCCACCAAGAGCGGCGCGGATTACGTCCGCCGATTCCGGGAAGTATTTGACCTGCAGACCGCGGAAGAACAATTTGTCACCTCCGGATTTTTGACTTTGAAATTTCTTCTGGAAAACTACCGCAGCCGGAAAATCTATGTGCTGGGAACGGCTTCGTTCATTGCGGAACTGCGCCGCAACGGCCTATGCGTCACGGAGCGGTGTGAAGAAGGCATCGCCTGTGTGGTGGCGGCCTATGACAGCGAACTCAATTATGAAAAACTGACGCAGGCAAGCAAGGTGCTGCTCACCATGGACGTGCCTTTCTATGGCACCAATCCCGATCTGCGCTGTCCCATCGACTTCGGATTTATCCCCGACTGCGGCGCCATCTGCCGAATGCTCACGGACACCACGGACAAACAGCCCGTGTATCTGGGGAAACCCAGCGCCGCCGTGGTGGAACTCTGTCTGGAGCGCTTCGGTTTCCGGAAATCGCAAACCCTTGTGGTGGGAGATCGTCTCTACACGGACATCGCCTGCGGCATAAACGGAGGCGTGGACACTTGCGTATTGTTCACCGGGGAGGCGCAGCCGGAAGATCTGACGAACACGGAATACCCCGCCGACTATGCGTTTGCCAATGTCAAAGAATTGTGGAGAGCCTGCCATTGCGTCTAAACTTATGACTGTCTCTTCCGTCATGACTGTCTCTTCCGTCATGACTGTCTCTTCCGTCATGACTGTCTCTTCCGTCATACGGTCCTACTTTGCAAGTACGCCCTTCTCCACGATGCCGAACCCCAGCGGATACGGACCCGTGTGTACGCTGATAGTCGCGCCGATCTGGTAGAGCGGAATCTCGTCAATGGAATACCCTTTCTCATGGAGCATCTCCAGCGTCCTGTCGCGGAACGCCTCCGCCTCCGCATAATCATAACCGAATCCTATCGCAATGCTGAAACGCTCAAACCCGGCATTTTCCTCTTTCAGATAATTTAACAGCAAATCGATACATTTTCCCGTGGTACTCTTGCGGCTCCTGCCGATGCCCGAGGGGAAAATCTCGCCCTGTTTTAACGTGATCACCGGGCGGATTCCCAGCACACTTCCGGCCACCCCGGCTACTTTTCCAATCCGGCCGCCGTGCTTCAAATACTCCATATCGCCCACAGTAAAGAAAATACGCCCCGTACTCTTGATCTCCTCCAGGCGGCGCACCGCTGTCTCATAGTCCGCACCGCTGTCCCGGATCTTAGCCGCCTCCAGTACATACAGTCCCTGCAGAACCGTGTTGATCGTAGAGTCGATCACGGTGATCTCCGCCGCCGGATATTCTTCCAGCAGCATCTCTTTGGCATTCATGGCCGACTGATAAGACCCCGAGAACTTTGTCGTGATGCAGATACAGATCACAGGAAGCCCCGCCTGCACATAGGGCGTGAACACGTCGATAAAATCCTGCACCGACGGCATGGAGGACTTGGGATAAACTTTAGGGTTGTCCACCATCCTCTGGTAAAAGTCCCTGATTCCCACCTCTGCGATCTCTTTCTCGTAATGCTCGTCGTCAAAAGATACATAAAAGGGAACCACCGTAATATTTTTCTCCACTGCCAGCTCTGGCGGCAGATCGCAGGATCCGTCAGAAATAATATGATATGCTTCCGCTTTCTTTTTACTCAGCTTGTTATCGTCCATGGTATCACAAAACCTTTCTCCAATATTCCAATATGCTACGGTATCTTTACCGTTCTACGGCTCCCGCCGTCCCGCATAAGGCAGACTGCTTATGTCCGCCGCCTCCCGTCTCGAATACGGCCGCTTTCTGCCTTGAATAGAATTATTATACCATGTTTTGCCATGCATTACAACAACAAATCGAGTGAATGTTTCAAGAAATGGTTTTGAAAACCACTTGCAAAATGTTCTTGCAAATTCCGCCAGACGTGCTATAATAGAATGCATGGAAGCATAGCTCAGCCGGGATGAGCGTTCGCCTCACACGCGAAAGGTCAGGAGTTCGAGCCTCCTTGCTTCCATTTTTTGTTGCCTATCAATAGGACTTTTCAGGTTTTTGTCCTCAAATTGTCATCAAAGGCGCCGCCTAATATGATAATATCTCGAAACGTGTTGACATACAATTATCTAATCAAGCACCTATAAATCAATTTTTTTATGATTTGCCCTATTACCAACAAATTCCATAACTTCTTTATTGGTTTCAACCGCATCTAAAAATTCTTTTGGAATTGCTTGCATAGAATCAAGTAATAACCAAGATATATTTTCATCACCCTTGTATTTATCTGGCGAATACTTTTCAAAACTACTTTTTAGTGGTTTAAATATTGCACCATTTTTATAATCGTAATCTAAAACGTGACACCAATAGCAGACAGGTGAATTACCAAGAACCAGCAGCACATAGTCAGGTCTTTTAGCAATAGCTATATCAGTTGAATATGTTACCATTCCATTCATAAGATAATATCCTAAATGAATTGATAAGATATCTTGAGAAGTTAGCGCATCTTTCTCTCCCTTGTTGTTAGATAATTTAAGTAAACGTATATCCATTTTATGTATCCTTCCCTTTCATACTCTTCTATAGGTTTTCAAGTAAAACTGTTTCGTGTAAACAAAATAACTATTTATTGCATACAAATCATTCTTGCAAACAATCTTTTATCGAAACCAATTTTTTACAGACTCACAATCAGTTATCCGTGCAGCATTTCGTATTGCAGACACTCATACAGAAGTCTGCTGCCCTCCTCAATCTCAACAGGCAAAAGCGCTCTTGCCACACATTTCTCCCCGGCGTCTGCCAAATCCTCCTGCAGCAGATAGGCATAATCCCCATCGATCCGGCTGACTCTGTAAATTCTGCTTGTCAAATCCATTTTTCCGCCACTCTCCTCCGCTATTTTATAAAATCTCCCGATATACCCGCAGCACATTTTCCCCGAAAATCCGATCTAACTGTCCCTGCGTGAATCCTGCCGTGTGCAGCGCATCCCACAGCCGCTCCATTCCCTGCGCTCCCGGAAGCTCCCGGTTGGTATCAATGCCGTCAAAATCGCTGCCAAGCCCCAGCGCTTCTATGCCTCCCACCTTGACGATATGCCGCGCATGGCGCACGGCCGCCTGAATCGTCCCGGGATTCTCTATCCCCACCGGAACCGTCTCCAGAAAATCCGCACAGAAATTCAGTCCCATACAGCCGCCCCGCTCCGAGAGCTTTCGGATCATATCATCCGTCAGATTGCGCACACAGCCGCACACCGCTCGTGCATTGGAATGACTCGCCACAAAGGGCTTGGATGTACTCTGCAGCACATCATAAAATCCCGCGTCGGACAAATGGGACACATCGATGATCATTCCCATCTGCTCCATGCGCCCTACAAAGTCCCGCCCGCACTCTGTCAGCCCATGCACGGTATCGGGCGTACCCAGATATTTGGCAAGCGCCCTGCGGATCTCATCCCGTTCTGTCCCGCCGCAATCTGCCTCCCGCAGTCTCCGGCACCGCTCCCAGACCTGTCTGCCCACCCGGCTGTCCAGATTGGGATATCCCAGCTCATTGGGATAATTCCATGTCAGCGTAAGCATCCTCACGCCCATCTCATAAAGCTGCTCCAGCCGAACCGGGTCCCCCTGACAGACCCCTCCCTCTTCCACAGTAAGCAGAGCAGATATTCTGCCGTTTTGACGGTTCTCTTCGACGTCCGCATAGACATGCGCCGGCGTCAGAATATCCGCATTGGCACGCAGTTCCTCCCGATAGACTTCATATAAAGCGCAGAGTTCGTCCCAAGGCTCCGGCGTCTCTCCCACATTCACAAACATGGCAAAATTCTGGAGCAGGTAGCCGCTGTTTTTCATGCGTTCCAGATCTACATGAAGCGCATTTTTCCGCAGGGCGCAGGACTCTCCCTGCCGTCTGCGCTTCAAAATCTCCGACAGGGTATCACAATGCATATCGACAATCTTCATTTTGACTCCTCAACAGCCTTATATTGCAGAGCATTTGGCTCTCGCGGTTTGATTCTATTTTATTTTTGCCGGTTGGACTTCATGCTTCATTTTGCCTGTCCCATGTTCCGATTTTGCTATTTGGTCTATTCTATTTTGCCCCCGGCTTTCCGCCCGACGCGTCTTTATCCGGCAGAACCGCATTTAGGATGATACCCGCCAGTGCGCCGACCGCCAGCCCCGACAGGCTGATCGTGAGTTCGCCCAGCCGGAACGCGATCACCCCCGCCGCGCTGTATTTGATGCCGATGGACAGCACCAGAATCAAGGCGGCGATGATAATATTCCGGCTCTTGGAAAAATCCACCCGGCTCTCCACCACATTGCGGACGCCCACCGCGGAAATCATGCCGTAAAGCACCAGCGACACACCGCCCACGGCGGCAGTGGGCATACAACCGATCAACATGGCGATCTTCGGGGAAAACGAAAACAAAATGGCAAATCCTGCCGCCAGCCGAATCACCATGGGATCATACACTTTGGTGAGGGACAAAACGCCGGTATTCTCGCCGTAGGTCGTGTTGGCGGGTGCGCCGAACAGGGAGGCCAGAATCGTCGCCAGCCCGTCCCCCAGCAGCGTGCGGTGCAGTCCGGGATCTTCAATATAATTTCTGTTTACAGTGGAAGAAATTGCCGATATATCGCCGATATGCTCCACAATGGTAGCCAGCGCCAGCGGCATAATCGTGATGACGGCAGTAATCATCAGCGACGGATCTCCGCCGCCCAGAATCGAAAACACCGTGGCGTCCCAGTGAATGGGAAACCCAATCCAGTCCGCCTGCGCCACGGGCGTAAAATCTCCCCGCCCCAGCACGGCAGCCAGCGCATAAGACCCCGCCACGCCGATGATGATGGGTACAATCTTTACCATGCCTCTGCCCCAGATATTGCAGACGACCACCAGCGCAATAGCCGTCACCGCAATCAGCCAATCTGCGGAACAATTGTCCACCGCCGACTGAGAGAGCGTAAGCCCGATGGCGATAATCAACGGCCCCGTGACAATGGGTGGGAAAAAGCGCATGACTTTCTCCGTGCCGAATATCTTGATCAGCAGCGCCAGCAACAGATACAGCAGTCCCGAACATGCCACGCCGAAACATGCATACGGCAGCAGCTCCCGATTAGCCGCGCCGTCCGCCATGGGCGCGATAGCCCAGTAGCCGCCCAGGAATGCAAACGAGGAACCCAGAAATGCCGGAACTCTCCCCTTAGTGATCAGATGAAACAAAAGCGTCCCCAAACCCGCAAACAGCAGCGTGGTAGAGACATCCAGCCCTGTCAGCATGGGAACCAGAATAGTTGCGCCGAACATGGCAAACATATGCTGCAATCCCAGCACCGCCACTCTGGGAGTCCCCAGACTTTTGGCGTCATAAATGCCCTTATCCCCCAGAATCGGCTTTTGGCTTTTCCCACTCATGAAATTGTCCTCCTTTGCATCGCCGGAATCCGCTTCCGACCCTCCGCTTATATTCTCGTATACCCGGCAATCCCCGTTATAAGCCGTATCTTTGCTGATCTGCGGCCAATGCAGGCTCCGACTTGCCGAATGGATTCAACAATGTCATCTTACCACAAACACGCGCTCAATTCCATCCTATTTTATCCGCAGCAACTCTCAAAAAATCCACTGGCAAAAAGCTGACAAAAACATGACTCCATGTTGCACATTTTCCACAGAGTATGCTATAATATTTTCGGAACGGAACCGCATACTCTGCGGTACCGCTCACAGGATTGCCATACGAGGTGAGATATCATGCAGCCGTTATATACAGCCGTAAAAGTAAACAACGAAATTGAACTCTGCGAGGTTGCCGATCCCGAGTGCAAGCGGGAAATCGAGCGGGAACTCTTAAAAAACCGCATCTCTTTCTATATCCGCTGGCCAAAGCCCTCTCTGTTCAGCCGCCGCAAAGATTATTGCATCATCTGCATCAACGACAGCGCCAGAGACGCAGCGGAAGAAGTGGTTCGCTCTATCTGTGAGGGACACGGCTATGACGTGCGTTTTCTTATGAAGCGCTCAGCCAATCATTTTCTGTAAAACACAGTAAAGGCTGTGAGCATCAAAACTCACAGCCTTCTTTATCCTCTGTCAGCCCGTAGCCTTCTTACTCTCGCTTTCAAGCCACCGCCGATTCTCTGTACTCTGTCCCCATGCCTCAAGAGCCAAATCATAAGTAGCAGATACTTTGTCCTTGGTTTCTCTCATTTCTTTTTTTAACTCTATCTGTCCGTCCTTTAATGCTGAGACTTCCGATTCCAGTTTGTCGAGCCGACTGTCCATACAATCGAACCGACTGTCCATACAATCGAACCGACTGTCCATACAATCGAACCGACTGTCCATACAATCAAACCGGCTGTCCATATGATCGAGCCGGCTGTCCATACGATCGAGCCGACCGTCCATACAATCAAGCCGGCTGTTGATAGGACCTAATCTTGTATCCAGTTTATCGTCAATCAATGTTGCGATTGCCTGTAAATCTTCCTTTGTCAGGGTCATAATAATCTCCTTTTCTGCGCTGCTCAAGTTTCAACTATGTTGAAACTGCGCATAAGCAACTTTGGTGCTTCTTGTGATGCAGAAAACCGTTGATTAGATACAGTATATCATAATCAGACGGTAAAGTCTATTTGATTGTTGCATTCGATTTGAAATCGATTTGAAATTCATTCGATTTGAAATCGTTGCATAGCCCAAATTTGATATTCGTCACTCGATGATCAGGCTGGCGCATTTGATATCCTCAGACAGGTCGTACACCTTGCCCGACCGCAGTCCCACCACTTTCGGGCGGAGCGGATACTGCGGATTGTTCTTGACCACTTTCGCTTTCTCCCCATTGCTCAGCGTGACGACGCTGTTCACGGGATACAGAATGACGATGCTCAAAAAGCTGCGCATAAACGAGATATCCAGCTCATCGGTCATGGCCATGATCATCTCGATGGCGTCCTGCTGGGAGAACGCTTTCTTATAGGGCCGCTCCGTCACCAGCGCGTCATAGATATCCGCCACAGCCAGAATCTTCGCATAGGGAGAAATCTTGTCCGCAGGCAGTCCCACCGGATAACCTCTCCCGTTGATCTTCTCATGGTGCTGCAGCACCCCCATCAACACTTCCTGCGGCAGGTCTTCTTTCTCCTTCAAAAGCTGGTAGCCGAAGACCGGATGTTTCTTCATAATGGCAAATTCTTCTTCCGTCAGCTTTCCTGCCTTATTCAGTACCTCGTTAGGTATCTTGGATTTGCCCAGATCATGCAGAAGTCCCGCCATGCCGATCTTCTGGATCTCCGCCTCCGGCATCTCGCATTGCTTGGCGATCAGCATGGCCATGGTCGCCACGTCCACGCTGTGCTTGAACGTGTATTCATCGCTGACCTTCAGCACGTCTATGTTCAGCGCCACAGCGTCGTTTTCCATGATGGAATTCACCAGCGTCCCCGTCACATTGGCGGCGGCGCTGACCAGATTTGGTGAACTGGTGTCGCTGTAGAGAAACTTGATTCCCTCCGTGACACGTTTTTTCACACTCTCGGACAGCGTAACCTTTGACCGATCCTGCACCGTCAGCTTTTCTATCGCCTGCTGCACCTCCGGCGCAATCTCAATGTCGCCTTCTATCTCCGGGTCTTCCTCGCCCTCTCTGGTATAAACCCCCGTGACGCCGATTTTACGCAAAGACTCAATCAGGAAATCATCCAGAGGCGTTTTCCTGGCAATCAAAATACGCCCTGTTCTGTCCACGATTGCCTGATCGATCACCATTCCCGGTTTCAGTGCTCTTGTACTCACAAATTTTCTTCGTACCACGGGATTCTCCTAAACTCAGTTTTATTTCTGGTCATCCTCCCAATCCAAAAACTGGAATTCAAACTCGTCGTCATTGATAAAGTTCTTCGCCTTCCATCCGCTTTTCGCCGGCCGCTCGGGAGCTTTTTCCCGAACCTGCGGTTCCTGTTCATACGCGGTCTCATACTCTTGCTGATAGGACGTCTCCTGCCGCTCCGGTTGCCGATTTACGGGACGCTGTGCGTTTGCTCCTCCCTCAGGTCTCTGTCCTGTCTGCCGCTGGGGATTCGCTCCGCCCGCAGGTCTCTGGCCGTCTGCGCCTCCTGTCGGTCTCTGCACCGTCTGCCGCTGAGGATTTGCTCCACCCGCAGGTCTCTGGCCGTCTGCGCCTCCTGTCGGTCTCTGCACCGTCTGCCGCTGGGGATTTGCTCCACCCGCAGGTCTCTGGCCGTCTGCGCCTCCTGTCGGTCTCTGTCCTGTCTGCCGCTGAGGATTTGCTCCACCCGCAGGTCTCTGACCGTCTGCGCCTCCTGTCGGTCTCTGCACCGTCTGCCGCTGGGGATTCGCTCCGCCTGTCGGCCTCTGCCCCGTCGGCCGCTGGTGATTCGCTCCGCCCGCAGGTCTCTGGCCCGCCGGCCGTCTGCTCTCTCCGCCCACCGTCTGCATGACCCGCTGGCCGCCCTGCGTTCTCTCCACAGGCCTGTCCGCAGTTCTTCTGCGCACGGTCTCCCGCTCCACCTCGTTAAAATAGGCGGAATCGGACATGTCTTTCAGCTTAAAAATCAAGAAACTGATGGCCGCCGCCATAAAAATCAATAAAATCACCAAAAGGATGACGATAATCTGCTGCGTCCGGTTCTTCTCCAGCGTATCTTGCAAAGTCTTGTTATTCTCTTCCACGGAAGAAAAAATCTGGTCAATATCGTAGGAATTTCCATTGCCATTGTTCAGCAGATGCCATTTGCCGCCCTCATAGTATGTATCCCAATCCTTCACCTCCTCCGGTTCGGGTTCCGCAGCTGTAGGCGGCTCGTTTCCGGGCTGTTCCGCGGAAGTGTCCACCGGAACCAGCTCACCGCTCACTTCCACATAGTCCTTGCGGATAAAGCCGTTCACGTCGGATCCCCCGGAGATATAATGAACCTGATACCACTCGTTGCCGTCCGTACCGTCCGCTTTGCCCGTGACGGTCAGAGCCAGTCCGCTCCGGGCAGTCGTGATAATCCGGCTGGTCGTGGAGGCATTCTGGCGCACACGCACGTCGGAACCGCCCTTCACGCTGGCGCTGACAGGTTCCACTGCGGTCACCGCCACAAGCGGCTCATCCGGCGTGGATGTGGTGGGCGTGGAGGACGTCTGTGAGGAAGAAGCGCCCGACGCGGATGTGCCGCCGTCCGTCACGGTCATCAAATCGGAACGGATATATCCGGTGACGCCGTTTACGCTCACCTGATACCAAGTGTAGCCGTCGCTTCCGGTTTCCTGCCCCTTGACGGTACACACCGTATTCCTTTCCGCCGTTCCCACAGCCTCGCTGGAAGTGCTGGCCTCCTTCCGAATATTGACGCTGGCTGCGGTCACTTTTCCGGTGCTGTCCGCCCGGCTGACAATCATGCACTCATCCGCAAATAATGCCGCTGTCAGCGCCACGGACAACAGAAGCATTCCCGCCGCCATCCGCAGTCGATTGTGTATCTTGTCACTCTTTTTCATCCGTTTACCCCCTGCCCGCTCCTGCGGGCATCCTTCAATCTGTACTTGTCAAAAATAGATCCGATCGGAAACGCCCCCGACGCTATTCGCCGTCGCGCATAAAACGCCGCTGGCCTTCCTCGCCCTTTTGCACTTTGCCGAACCCCTGAAGGCTCTTCACGCGGTCCTGATGTTCCTCCAGACTGCGGCGCGCCAGTTTTTCGCACTCCGGACAGTACCTGCCGTACCGGATATTTTTGCGGCAGATCTCACAGTGCAGGAATGTCTGGGAACCGTCCGCCACCTGAATCCGTGCCTCCCTGAGCAGCTGCCGTATGGTTTTCTGCGGTACGCCCGTGTTCTGCTCCACTTCCACCGCATTTGCGCCCGGATGTTCCTCCAGATAGACCCGGACTTTTCCGTAATCGTCATAGGCCACGCTTCCGCAGTCCTCGCACCGATACTCTCCCACTCCTTTAAATATCATCATCCCGCCGCACTCTTGACATGTAGTGGGCGTATGATAGGCATCTAACAATCCTACTCTTTCCATAGATGCTCCTTCCCCGGTCTGCCCGGCATACAGGTCTTATGCCTCGTCAATGGCTTTGCCGATATCATGACGCATGAACTTATTTTGAAAATTAACCCACTCCGTTGCGGCATACGCGTTTGCCCTGGCTTCCTGCAGGGTGCCGCCCTTGGCTGTCACGCCCAGCACACGCCCGCCGTTCGTCACAATGCCTTTCTCCGTCCGTCCGGTTCCCGCATGGAAACAATAATATCCTTCCTGTCCCGCAAATCGCTCCAAACCTTCGATCGGAAAGCCTTTCTCGTAGGACACGGGATATCCCTCGCTGGCCAGCACCACGCACACCGCCGCATTGTCCTCAAATTCCAGCTCAATCCGATCCAGGGTGCCGTCCACACAAGCCTCCATCACTTCTATGATATCGTTCTTCATGCGCGGCAGAACCACCTGCGCCTCGGGATCGCCGAATCTTGCGTTATACTCCAGCACTCTGGGGCCGTTTGGCGTCAGCATCAGGCCGAAGAAGATAACGCCCTTGAAAGGCCTCCCCTCCGCCGCCATGGCGTCCACCGTGGCCTGATAAATATGCTGCCTGCAGAACGCGTCCACCTCCTGTGTATAGAAAGGGCTGGGAGAAAAGGTTCCCATTCCCCCCGTATTCAATCCCTGATCCCCGTCCAGCGCGCGTTTGTGATCCTGCGCGGAGGTCATGATGCGGATCGTTTTCCCGTCCACAAAGGAGAGAACACTCACTTCCCTGCCTGTCATAAACTCCTCAATCACCATACGACTCCCGGCGCTGCCGAATTTCCGATCCCGCATGATAGAGTCCACGCCCGCGAGCGCCTCCTCCAGCGTATTGCAGATCAGCACGCCCTTGCCCAGCGCAAGGCCGTCCGCCTTCAGCACCGTGGGAAACTTTGCCTGCTCCCGCAGATAGGCTTCCGCCGCGTCCGCGTCGTCGAAGGTCTCGTAAGCCGCCGTGGGAATCTTGTATTTTTTCATCAAATCCTTGGAAAAAGCCTTGCTGCCCTCCAGAATCGCCGCATTTTTGCGCGGCCCGAATGTCCGTATGCCCGCGGCCTCCATCTCGTCCACCAGACCGCCCACCAAGGGATCGTCCATCCCGACGATGACCAAATCAATCGCTTTCTCCTTGGCAAACGCCGTCAGTCGATCAAATTCCATAGCGCCGATGGCCACGCACTCCGCAATCTGCCCGATGCCCGCATTTCCGGGCGCACAATAGATTTTCTCCACTCTTGCGCTCTGCGCCACGCTCATGGCGATGGCATGTTCGCGTCCGCCGCCGCCTACAATCAATACTTTCATATTTATACCCCCGCATATCACAGGTACTACCTGCGGTACTGCCGCCAATCAATTGTTTTTGTCATGCCCTGACGACCCTGCCGTCCTCGATCCGTATCCGTCCATTGGCGATATCGTCAATGGCCTGCGGAAGCAGAATCCACTCGGCCTGCTCCATCACCCGCCGCTGCAGCGTCTCGGGCGTATCGTTCTCCTCCACCATAACGGCCTTCTGGGCGATGATCGGCCCTTCGTCCATCCCTTCCGTCACGAAATGCACCGTGGCTCCCGTGACTTTCACGCCCCGCTCCAGCGCCTTCTCATGTACTTTCAGCCCGTAATACCCCACGCCGCAGAAAGCGGGAATCAGCGAAGGGTGGATATTGATAATCCGCCCCGGATATGCCGCCGTCATCTTCGGCGGGACCGCCACCAGAAATCCGGCCAGTACGATCAGATCCGGCCCCAATCCCCCCACCGTTTCTAACAAGGCTTCGTAAAACTGCTCTCTGCTCTCGAAATCTTTCGGGGAAACGCTGACCGCGGGAACGCCCGCCTTCCGCGCCCGCTCCAAACTTTTCACCGTTTTATTATTGCTGACCACGCCCACCAGTTCGGCGTTCGTGATCCTGCCCGTCGCCAGAGCGTCGATAATGGCCTGCAGATTGGTTCCGCCGCCGGAAACCAGCACTACCACCCTCAGCATATGTCCACACCTTTCCCGCCACTTACGCACTCGCCCACAAGGTACGCGGTCTCTCCCGCCCCGGCGAGCGCCCGAAGCGTCCTGTCCGCATCAGACGCATCCACGGCAAGCACCATGCCAAGCCCACAATTGTAGGTGTTATACATCATTTTCTCCTCGATGCCGCCCTTTTCCTGTATCAGTTTAAAAATGGCCGGCACCTCATAGCTGTCCTTGCGGATCACCGCCCGGATTCCCTCGGGCAGCATTCTGGGAATGTTCTCATAAAATCCGCCGCCGGTAATATGGCTGCAACCTTTGACCCAGACGCCCGCATTTTTCACCGCCTTCATGGCTTTTACATAGATCCGGGTGGGCGCAAGGAGCGCATCGCCCAAAGTCATGCCAAGCTCGTCGTAATAGGTCTCCAGACTTTCCTTGGTCATCTCGAAAATCTTCCTCACCAGCGAAAATCCGTTGGAATGTACACCGGAGGAAGCGATGCCGATCAGCACATCTCCCGGCTTCACATCACAACCGTCTATGATCTCTTTCCGATCCGCCACTCCCACGGCAAACCCGGCCAGATCATACTCGTCCTCGGGCATCAGTCCGGGATGCTCCGCAGTCTCGCCGCCGATCAGGGCGGCGCCCGCCTGTATACATCCTTCCGCAACCCCTTTCACAATGGAGGCGATCTTCTCCGGATAGTTCCTGCCGCAGGCTATGTAGTCCAAGAAAAACAGCGGCTCTCCGCCCGCACAGGCCACGTCGTTCACACACATGGCCACGCAGTCGATACCGATGGTGTCATGCCGGTCCAATAAAAACGCAAGCTTGATCTTGGTGCCGACGCCGTCCGTCCCAGAGAGCAGCACGGGATCCTCCATGCCCTTGAGCGCCTGTAGGGAAAATGCGCCGGAGAATCCTCCCAGCCCGCCCAGCACCTCGGGCCGCATGGTCTCTTTCACATACTGCTTCATCAATTCCACAGACCGATATCCGGCCTCGATATCCACTCCCGCTTTCTTGTAATCCATGTCGGTATCATGTCCTTTCCGTCATTTCAGGCTTTGGAGCCTGTATTGTTCTTTATCTCCGGCTCCTCGCCGCTATTTCTTCTGTTCCGCCAGATACGCCTGATAGCCGATCTCCTGCAATCTGGCGTCCTTGGCTTCCACTTGGCTCTTGAGCTTCTCACTGTACGCCTTCAGTTTCCGCAGAAGCGCCTCGTCGGAAGTCGCCAGAATCTTCGCCGCCAAAAGCGCCGCGTTGGCGCCGCCGTTGATGGCCACGGTGGCAACCGGTATGCCGGAGGGCATCTGCACGATAGAATACAGCGAATCCCGTCCGCCCAGAGACGTGGTATGCATGGGAATTCCTATGACCGGCATCGGAAAAATCGCCGCGCACATTCCCGGCAGATGCGCCGCCATGCCCGCTCCGGCGATGATGACCTTCAATCCCTTCTCCTCCGCCGTCTTCGCATAGGCAAAAAATACATCCGGCTCCCTGTGCGCACTGATGATCGTCATCTCATAAGGAATGCACAGCTCCTCCAAAAGATCCGCCGCTTTCGCCATCACCGGCATATCGGAATCGCTGCCCATCACAATGCCCACCAGTGGCTTTTTCGCTGTATCCGCCATGATTTCCTCCTTCTCCGCCGCATACGCTTGCCGTACACTGTTTCATTTGTCGTAAAAAGCGGTCCCTATGGGGAAAAGCCGCCCCATACCACCATATCTAGTTTACTAGAAACAGATGTTGTATGCAAGGCTTATCTAAAAAATTTCAATAAAAATTAAGAGACGGTATGATATCCGTCAAACGCCTCGTTCAATTTCTCCGTGCCGGGCAGTACAAAACGCCCCTCCCGAATCAGCGCCACCCGGCTGCCGTCCCTGCGCACCGCCGCCAGTTCTCCCAGCTCGTCATAGGGGATGGTGATATCCGTATGGCAGTTAAAATACGCCTTTTCCGGCGCTTTGTCCCGCAGAAGCGACACCTCGTTGTCCTTGGCCACGATCTCCTTGCCGTCGGGATTGTACACCCGCACTTCCTCCGCGTTGGAATAGCAGGTGTCGCCCACGGCAAAATGAGGCCCGGTCTTCTCCGCGATCAGAATCGGAAATTTGTCCTGCACGCCGTATCTGCGCGCCGCCACATAGGCGGCCGTGTTGGTGCCGATGGCAAACTCGCCCATGGGGAGCGTTTTGTGCCTGAACAAGACATTCTCCCACACAAATCTGCGGTTCTCCTCCTCGGAGTCAAAATTCGTACAGCCATACCGCACAATCTTTCCGTCCTCGAACTCCATCTCCAGATTTTTGTATTCCAAACCGTTTAGATACACGCGGCTCACATGGAGCAGTCCCTCCGTCCCGCTTAACACAGGGGAGGTAAACACCTCGCCCACCGGAATATTCACGTCCGCCACACAGTTTTCAAAGATCGTCTCTCGCGCGGGGTCTGCCAGTTTCCACAGATTCACCCGCAGATCGGTGCGGTTTTTCCCCATGCCCTTGATCTCGCAATAGTCCGCAGTATCCAGCACCTCAATCAGGCGCTGCTGGATCTCCCGGTACAACTGATAGTCCAGCGTATTGACCCGGATAATCTCCTCGAAGAACGCCCGGTAACATGCCGCCCTGTCTTCCAGACCCAGTCTGCCCGGAAGCGACACGTCAAAAGCCTCCTGTATCTGGGGTACCGGAAACGCGATGATCGTAAAACTGCGCTCCTCCTCCAAGATATACTGTCTCTGCAATTCCCCCGCCAATGTGCGGTACTCCACCCACAGCGCGTTCTGCTCTTCGCTCATCTGCAGGGCCTCGGCCTTGTTGTGCGGCTCGAACTCCCGCTCCCCGAAAGTCTCCGCCACCGCAGGACCCGCATAGGCCGCCGCCTGTTCCTTATATTTCTCAAACGCGGTGCGGGTCACTTCCAGCCTGTGGTTCCTGTAAACGCGGTCGAAGAACAGCGCCCGGTCATCCTTGTGGTCAAAATCATATTGTCTGTTGGCCTCGCCGCCGTAATACCCGGTCTTGTATAGGGAGGGATTATCGAGAATGCTCGTGGCCGCCCGATAACACACCGCCTGAAGCCCCATGCGCTCCAGATTCTCCACGGCCCGGCGCATCATGCGCTCAAATCCCAGCCGGTAACGGATCTCCGCGGTGCGCTTTTTTGACAAGTCCTTGCCAGCCACCTCAAATCCTCTGCGATAGCCCTCCGTGTAGGTGTCCGCCATGAGATTGATCTGCTCCTGCGGAAGGGAGGCCAGAAACCGCGCGGTCTCCAGCTCATTGTCACTGATATATTCCCCATAGGCATACAGATAACGCACGTCCGAAAGGTCTGCGGTCTTGATGAGATGCACCGCAAAATTGCCGTCCGGAACCAGCATCCGGCGCAGATGTTCCTCCACGGCTGTCTCCGTGTAATCGCTCACAAACCAGTAGAGAATCCGGCGGATCTCCTCTTTCTGCGGCAGCCGCGCGCACGCTCCGGCCAATGCCTCCACCCGCTGTCCATCCTGCGGGACGGCCTCCCGAACATCCCCCGGAGCATTCTCCTTCCACGCATAGACAAACGCGGCGTACACCTCCAGAAACAGCTCCAGCCGGATGACCATTTCCTCCAGACGCCCCTCATAGACAAAAGGAATCAGGCTCCTCATCTCCCGGTACAAAAAAGAGAGCATGGCGCCGAACTCCTCCCCCAGCATCCGCACCGCATAGGCCGGGTCGGCATAACTTCCGCCGTAATGCTCCGGAAACACCTCCTCATAGAGCGCCTGATTGCGCCTGTGCAGCTCCTCTAGGGAAGCGCTCTCCAGCCCGCCGGACAAAAGAAACCCTCTCGTCTCTTCTAACATCATCAAAAATGCCGCGGATCTGGCAAAATAAGCCGCAAACGCCTCCGCGCAGCTCTCGTTCCCCGCCGTCTCCCGCACCGCCTCGCGGATTCTCTCCACGGCAAGGGCGTAACGCTCCTCCAAAATCCCGTCTTGATCCTGCATCTCTCTCCTCCTCTATAATGCAAGCCGCACCAGAAATGCCAGAATTCCCAGCGCCGTCAGATTCAGCAATACCCCCAATACCGGAAACAGCTTAAACGTATCCTTCTCCCGCACGGTAAACAAGCCCAGAACCAGCCCCACAAGAGAAAAAAGAGCCGCCAGAAGACCCGTGAGTCCATAACTCAAGGGAGCGTTTCCACCGCTCAAATACGTCAGATACAGCACGATTCCCAGAGAGGCGTTGCTGATGACGCCCAGAACCGTAGACATGACGGCTCGCTCCGAATGTTTCCGGTTGGTAAAAATATAGTTTTTCCGTTTCATGAAATTTTACCCGCTCCACAAACAACGGATGTCAGGCTCCGCCAGACATCCTTATGTTAAACAATAGAATTCACGCTTCGCGAAAATTCTATTGTCATGAACAATGGACAGCACGCATTGCGAACTGTCCTTTGTCCAACAAAGGCATTCCGGCGTTTTCACACGTCGGAATGCCCGTCCCGCACTTTTCTTAAAACAATACTTTGCTTCTGTTTGCCAGAAGTTTCGCCCCGCCGATGATGAGCAGCACGCCGGACGCCACACCGACCGCAAGCACCACGATGCCGATCACGATATTCCATGCGCCAGCTCCTCCCATCGTCTTATATACTTTCTCTTCCATCCTGCCTCCCATTCCGCCGCGCAAACGGCCATTTGATAAGCGGAGCCTCTGTGAGAGCGTCCGCATTTCCCTATGCGCCATAGACCTCATAATAGCTGTCGATTGCCGCTTTCCGTGTATCGTCGATATAGATCTGCCCTCTGCAGGGCCGATTATACAGATGCTCGATGACCTCGTCCATGCCGACGATCGCTCTGGCCTCAAAGCCATACTTGTCCCGGATCTCTTCCAGTGCGCTCTTCTCGCCGCCAGACCCTTTCTCCATACGGTTTAAGGACACCATCAGCCCCTTGATCTCCACATTGCCCTGTGCCTTGAGAATAGGGAAGGTCTCCTCAATCGACTTGCCCGAGGTGGTCACATCCTCAATGATCACCACTCTGTCACCATCCGTCAGCTTGCTGCCCAGAAGGATTCCCACGTCGCCGTGATCCTTTACCTCCTTGCGGTTGGAGCAATAGCGGATCTCTTTGCCGTACAGCTCGCTGTATGCAATCGTTGTCGCCACGGAGAGCGGAATCCCCTTGTATGCCGGCCCGAACAGCACGTCAAAATCATCCCCGTAATTGTCATGAATCGCTTTGGCGTAATACTCGCCAAGCCGCTTTAACTGCGCCCCCGTCACATAAGCACCCGCATTCATAAAAAAAGGGGACTTCCTGCCGCTCTTTAAGGTGAACTCGCCAAATTTCAACACCTGACACTCTACCATAAACTCGATAAATTCCTGCTTGTAGCTCTCCATTCTATCCAAAAACCTCCATTTGCAGACCTCTTGACAAACCGATTGATAAAAATCCTTTCCCATTAAGAGCTTTGCACGATTCCAAATATTTCTTTCATACTACCATAAAATTTTTAATTATTCAATCGGTTTTGCCAATTAACCCCATATTTAACGTTGACCCCAAATTTGCTCTCACTATAAAAAATTGCTTGACACTCAACCGCCCTATGTGTATGAAATAATAATATAGGTTGTAAAACTTAAATGGTCGGCTTGAGAAAGAAGGAGAAAGTTATGAACCAAAAAGAGAGAATGTTGAACAGCCTGCCCTACAAGGCTTGGCTTGACGGTCTGGAAGAAGAACGGGAATCCTGCAAGCAAAGGATTTATGAATTGAATCTTCTGCCGCCAACGGAAAGAGCGCAAATTCCCGAACTTCTCAAAAGTCTGTTTGGAAAAACAGGGGAAAAGGTCTGGATAGAGCCGCCGTTTCACTGTGATTACGGCTGGAATATCGAGGTAGGCAATAACTTTTTTGCAAATTACAACCTCACGATCCTTGATGTCGGAAAGGTCATAATCGGTGAAAATGCACAGATCGCCCCCAATGTATCCATTTATACGGCAGGACACCCCATACACCCGGAAAGCCGCAATTCCGGGTATGAATATGGAATCCCTGTCACCATTGGCGATAATGTATGGATAGGCGGCAATACCGTAATCCTGCCGGGAGTGACGATTGGAAACAATGTCGTAATCGGGGCGGGCAGCGTCGTTACAAAGGATATTCCCGATCATATGCTTGCAGCAGGTAATCCCTGCCGGATTATCCGTGAAATAACGGAAAAGGACAGGGTTTACTACTTCAAGGAAAGAAAGTTTGATGAAGAATCACGGGCTGATATGGCGGAAAACAGAGTATGAAGATTGAACGCATGGCAAAACCGCTTACCGCGCAGGGTATATGTATATCGCTTATTAACTGCAATTTTATTGATGACGGTGTCATCACGGTAGGAAAACGTGTAATGTTTGATCCGGCTGTAACGATTGCAACCGTGGGACATCCCATCTGCCCCGACATGAGGGATTATATGTATACTACCCCCGTAACGATTGAAAATAATTGCTGGATTAGAGCAAATGTTACAATATGCCCAGCTCCCCGCCTGTTTTGTCAACAGTCCCACTGATACTTTTTCAGATCCACATGGCTTTCATCCTTCATGGTGATGCCCTCAGCCTCCAGCAGGAGCTTCTGTTCCCGCCATCCGGGGACAAGTCTCCCTGCATGGTTTACCACCCTGTGGCATGGGTATTGTCCGTAGTAATCTGCCATGCTCATGACCCTGCCTACAAGCCTTGAATTTTTATCCCTGCCAATCAGTCGGGCAATCTGCCCGTATGTAGCCACATTCCCTGCCGGAATCTCCTCCACAACAGAAAGGATTTCGTAAATCAAACCTTCATCCAGAATTTTACCCATGGTCACATGAATGCCTCCATCCTCGTTCCTGTCTGTTTCACGGCGCTGTACTGTGCTTTGGAACAAAATACGTTTCCTGCTCTATTGTACCATGATTACAGTTCAATCATGGCATGATGGCCATTCGGCCATTTCCTGTCATGAATATGGTATATTATACCATCTCCACTACAATTTTTCCATGCGCCCGATCATTGACGCTATGGAAGCATGGGGATTAGAATATAAAAAACGGCTATGAAGAATTCCGCCCCCAAAAATAGAACTCGACTCCTTTTCCGGTTGAGTTCTATTTTTCGGTTCAAATATCGCTATTTTGTAAACGCAAAACAGATATATTATCTTCTTAACGAATTGCAATATTACTTCGATCAGCTTTTGGCGCTGAATTTATACCCATATCCGTACTGATACTTCACACGGAAATCAGTCCATCCCTTTGCAGTCTGATTATTTTTTTCAGTCCAGCCTTGGGCAGACCAGAGCAGAAAAATATCGTCCCGCAACTGTTCATATTTTCCGTTACTCTCCTGAGAGTTCAATAACTCACACAGCTTATCGGGAAGCCCTGCAATTT
>JAMPGV010000011.1 GCA_023663735.1 Muribaculum sp.
GGTTGGAGCGAAAGCGTGTCTGCGTTGAATGTGCAATTTGCACAATGACTCTTTGAAAATTAGAGCGTTTCGCAAATGTCTATATGATATGTAATATCTATGATATCTATTATCTATGATATAGCCGATTTTTGCAAGCGGTCGTGCAAACTTAGGCGGTTAGGTATTGAAAAAATACACAGATTTAGGTACAATGGAATAGTATGGCGGTATTTGTACACAGGGCAGCCGATCATTTGCCGCAAAGCATAGCCTCAGCATAGCGTCAGCATAGCATTGGCATAGCGAGAAACGGCAGTTGTATAGCAAGAAAGGGCAGTTTGACCATGGATATGGAAAATAATATATGGCGTATTGATTACGCACAGCAGTACATTGCAAGTATGCGGCCTGTTTTTAACCGAAGAGCCATTTTCACCGATACCACGGAGAATTACGTCACTCCCATGGAGCCTTCCGCTTACGATATCGTGACGATCCGCATCCGCACGGCGAAAAATAATGTGGATCGGGTATTCTTTGTGTATCAGGGACAAAAATATCTGATGAGTAAAGAGCGGAGTACGGAGGAATTTGACTTTTATTATCACAAACTGCAGCTCGATAACGAGAAAGTGTCGTATTATTTTGAATTACAGACCGGGCATGTGATCGGATATTACGATGTGCGGGGATTGGTGCAGGAGATCAACGAATACTATGATTTTGTGATCCTTCCCGGGTTCAAAACGCCGGATTGGGCGAAGGGTGCGGTGATGTACCAGATCTATGTGGACCGCTTCTGCAACGGCGATCCGGACAACGATGTGCTGACAGACGAGTATTGCTATATCAACGAGCCGGTGCGGCGTGTGGAGGACTGGAACCGTTATCCGGAGCAGATGGATGTGCGGCACTTTTACGGCGGGGATCTGCAGGGTGTGCTGGACAAAATGGACTATCTGCAGGAACTGGGCGTGGAGGTGATTTATTTTAACCCCTTGTTCGTGTCTCCTTCCAACCATAAATATGACATTCAGGATTATGATTATATCGATCCCCATTTCGGCAAAATTGTGTCCGAGGAGGGAGAGCTGCTTGCATCCGGGCAGAGGGAGAACCGTCTGGCGTCCCGGTATATCGACAGGGTCACCAACAAGGCCAACTTGGAGGCCAGCAACGAACTTTTTGTGAAGGTGGTAGAGGAAGCCCACAGGCGCGGAATGCGCGTGATTCTGGACGGTGTGTTCAATCATTGCGGGTCGTTTAACAAATGGATGGACAGGGAGCGCATTTATGAGGATGCAAAAGGGTATGAAGCGGGCGCTTATATCAGCGCGGACAGTCCGTACCGCCAGTATTTTGCATTTCACAACGACTATGCGTGGCCCTATAACGGCAGTTACGACGGCTGGTGGGGGCATGACACGCTTCCCAAGCTCAATTATGAGAATTCCAAAGAGTTATATAATTATGTGCTGGACATCGGGCGCAAATGGGTGTCGCCGCCCTATAACGCGGACGGGTGGAGGCTGGACGTGGCGGCGGATCTGGGACACAGTCAGGATTTCAACCACCGCTTCTGGCAGGATTTCCGCAAGGCGGTGAAAGAGGCGAATCCCAATGCGATCATTCTGGCGGAGCATTACGGCAGCACCAGAGACTGGCTGCAGGGGAACGAATGGGATACGGTCATGAACTATGACGCGTTTATGGAACCGGTGACATGGTTTCTCACCGGCATGGAGAAGCACAGCGACGATTACCGGGAGGATCTGCTGGGAAATGCGGAGAGCTTCTGGGGGGCCATGCGCCATCACACCGCAAGTTTTTCCATGCCCAGCTGGATGGTGGCCATGAATGAACTCTCCAACCACGACCACTCCCGTTTCCTCACCCGCACCAACCACAAGGTGGGACGCACGAACACTTTAGGGCCGCAGGCGGCGGAACAGGGCGTCAATCTAGCCGTTTTCAGGGAGGCCGTCGTGATTCAGATGACATGGATCGGCGCGCCCACCATTTATTACGGCGACGAGGCCGGGGTCTGCGGATTCACCGATCCGGACAACCGCCGCACCTATCCCTGGGGGAGCGAGGATCAGCGTCTGATCCAGTTCCACAAGGACATTATCCGTCTGCGCAGAGAGAACGACGAGCTGCGCACGGGTTCTATCAAATATCTGGGCGGGGATTACAATTTTCTGGCCTATGCCCGTTTCCACGAGCGGGGACAGAGCGTCATTCTTGTGAACAATAATAACTATCAGTTGTCGAAGGACATTGCCGTGTGGGATGCGGGAATCGGCAGGACGGGTACCATGAAAGTGCTGATTCAGACGGCGGACAAAGGATATATGTTGAGCGGACAGGAATACGAAGTGTGTTCGGGCAAAATAAAGGTGGATCTGCCGCCCACTTCCGCGACGATCCTAAAGTACGTGGGGGCAGCTGTTTAGCGCCGTTTATGCGGCTCAATGAGAGGAAAAGACGGAATGCAGGCCTTGATTTTTGGTTTGATGTTTCCCGTGGTTCCGCTGCTTGTGTGGCTGGGGTATCACGGAGATAAGCGGGTTGCCGGAAGGGAACTGCTGTTTCGGTATATCGTTTATGCGTTGACAATTACATGCCTCACCACGCTGGGTTTGGCAGTTCTGAGCGACGAGGGTACGTCTTTCTGGGCAAAGATGGATGCATCCCCGGTCTTTGTGTGTAAATTTGCGGCGCTCGAGCTTGCGGCGGCAGCCGTTGTGGCGGCGGCGGAGTGGATGGCCGTGACGCGGAGGTTTGCGGTCAAGGTGGCGTGGCAGGAGTACCGGGAGAGCGGCGTGGGCAGATTTGTGGAGCGGTTTCTGATGCCCTGTGGGATCTATCTGCTGGCGGCTGCCGTCATTGCCTTGAATATCAGTCTAATGTTTGACAATGTGCTTTGGGGGGACGAGTGCTTCTCGGCCAACACGGCGCGCAAGGATGTGGATGGCATTCTGCAGGTGCTGTATTTCTGGGACAACCACCCGCCCCTGCACTATTATTGGCTGAAACTGTTCGGGGAACTGTTCGGGCATACCGGGCCGGTGTACCATCTGGCGTCCCTGACGCCGTTCTTTCTGGGTATCGGATTGGCTTTGTTTTTCCTGCGGAGACGGTTCGGGGATCTTCCTGCGGCCTTTTTTATCGTGATTACGGGCGTTGCTTCTTCCTGCCTGCAATACAATCAGGAGATTCGCATGTATTCGCTGGCCTTTCTGGGCGTGGCCTGCTGTTATTACTGTGCTTATCGTGTGGCCGGCGGCGGAAAGCTTGCCTGGTTCGGCATGGTGTTCTGGGCGCTGATTGCCGCCTATTCGCATTATTATGCCATGATGACGGCGGGAATCATAGTGTTTGTCACCGGGGCGGCGGCCATCGTCCGTTTCCGGGGCCGGACTTGGATTAAGAGCCTGCTTGCCCTGATCGGCTTTATCGGCGGCTATGCGCCTTGGCTGGGCTATCTGTTCCACGCAACGAGCAATGTGAGCAATAACTGGTGGATGACGGAGATCATGGGACTTGGGGATAGTATGCGGACCGTGCTGTGCGGCCCGGAGTTTGCCAAGATTCTGGGGATTCTTCTTGTGGTATTTCTGGCGGCTCTGTTCCTAAAGGAGTCTTCCTTTTTCCAATTACAGAAGAGCGGGGAAAACAGGACGCTGACTGTCCGCAAGCCCACGTTGAAGGATTGGTCCGACGAGACCTATGGGGCGGCCATAGGCGTTCTGGCCATCGTGGGGACGCTGATTGCGGCTTACGGGCTGTGTCTGATCGTAGGCCCGGTGCTGACGCACCGATATCTGTATCCGCTGAGCGCGGTGACGGCTCTGCTGTTGGCGGTCTGTAGCGGCGGCTGTATGAGGCTGGTAGAGAATCTGGGCGGGAGGATGCACAGAAACGGGCCGCGGCGGCTGGCAAAATGTGTGCTTGCGGCTGCGCTCGCCGTTCTGCTGTTCATCGGATTCGGCAATTACAGAGTCTACAGAACTCAGGTAAAGACAGAGGAGGCCGTCACGGAACAGGCGCTCTATATCATCGGGGAGGTATCGGAGGACACGGCGCTTGTGAGCAACAATGTGAAGCATCTGGCATGGACCGTCTTGTATTATTATTATCCCGACAGGGAGGTCGTCACGGGCAGATGCGACGAGGAGGGCAAGCCATACGATCGGTTTTGGTATTTTTCGCCGGAGACTGTGGACAGCGGGCAGATGCAGAACATGTACGACATGGGCTATACGGCGGCTTACTATGGATCCCAGCAGATCGCGACTTATCCTTTTGAATTGTATTATTTTGAACGTTGATTTCGGGTGCAGATTTCGGGCGCAGCAATTCCGGGAGCTGACACAATAATTTCTTGCATTTTAATAGGAACTATGATACAATTTCACATTGTCAGGGATTCCTAACAAGGGTGGATTCCCGAGTGGCCAAAGGGGACAGACTGTAAATCTGCTGCAAATTGCTTCGGTGGTTCGAATCCACCTCCACCCATCGGAGAACAGGCCTGCACTGTCATACCGAGTTCTCCGGGCTATCGACGAGAGGATAGCCGAACACGCGTCGCCGGTGTGGCGGAATAGGCAGACGCAAGGGACTTAAAATCCCTCGGGAGCAACCCCGTACCGGTTCAAGTCCGGTCACCGGCATTACTTTGTGGAAGAACTTGCGGATAGCTTGCGCTAATGCAGGTTCTTCTTTTTCTCGGTGGAAGCGTTTTGGGAGGCGCTTTGTCCGCCGGGAGGAAAACAGGGAGCCGCGCATGAATATTTTGCCGAACCGTATGGATTACGGATATTTTCAATATCAGGAAGAATTTGAGGAAAAAGCCCTCTCCGTGCTGCGCTCCGGACGGTATGTGCTGGGGGAGGAAGTCCGCAGTTTCGAGGAGAGGTTTGCCGCCTATACGGGGGCGGAATGCTGCGTGGGGCTGGCCAGCGGTCTGGACGCCCTGTGGATTGCCGCAAGGCTCTTGGGCATCGGGGCGGGGGACGAGGTGATCGTTCAGGGAAACACCTACATCGCCAGCGTCATGGGCATTACCATCAACGGTGCGACGCCCGTTTTTGTGGAGCCGGATGCGTACTTCCAGATCGATGCGGACAAGATAGAGGAGAAGATTACGGAGAGAACCAAGGCCGTGATGGTGGTTCATCTCTACGGCCATGTGGCGGACATGGATAAAATTACAGAGATTTGCAAGAGGCACGGTCTGAAGCTGATCGAGGACTGCGCCCAGTCCCACGGGGCACTCTATAAGGGGAAAATGACGGGAACTTTTGGGGACGCGGGCTGTTTTTCTTTTTATCCTTCTAAGAATCTGGGGGCGTTCGGGGATGCAGGCGCGCTTGTGACCAACGATCCCAAGCTGGCGGAGGACGCCAGAGTATTTCGCAATTACGGCAGCGAGAAGCGATACTATAACCGGGTTGTGGGCGCCAATTCCCGGCTGGACGAGCTGCAGGCGGGGCTGTTGAACGTGCGTCTGGCTCATATGGATGAGATCACGCAGGAGAGAAGGCGGCTGGCGGCAGATTATGGCAGTGCGATTTCCCATCCGGACATTCTTCTGCCCAAGGAGCGGGAAGGCACTTCGGCCGTATGGCATCAGTATGTGATCCGCACTAAGCGCCGCAGGGAGCTGACGGAATATCTGGACGAAAAAGGGATCGGCACCCTCATCCATTATCCCATTCCGCCCCATCTGTCGGAGGCCTATCGGAATCTGGGACATGCCAAGGGAGATTTTCCCGTCACGGAAGCGTATGCGGACACGGTGCTGTCGCTTCCTCTCTACACGGGGATGAAGGAAGAGGAACAACAGTATGTGATTGATTGTATAAACGCTTTTGCATAACGTGCGGCGAAGAGAGGAAAATGGTACGATCATGGTGAAACTGGAGGAGCAGATCAAAATTTTGGATTTTCCGGATCTGGGTGACGAGAGAGGCAATCTTGTGGTGGTGGAAGGCGGAAGCGCCGTACCGTTTGAGATTCGGCGGATCTTCTATATTTACGGCTCCGATTCGGAGGTGGTTCGGGGATGCCATGCCAATCTGCGGTCGGAGTTCGTGATGATCAATGTGTCGGGTACCAGCAAAGTCAAGGTTGACAACGGCAGGGAGACGCGGATCATCGAGTTGAACCGCCCCAGAATGGGACTTTACCTCAAAAACAATGTGTGGAAAGAAATGTATGATTTCTCGCCGGATTCGGTGCTGCTGGTGCTTTCCAACGAGCATTACGACCCGGAGGAGTATATCAGGGACTATGAGACGTATCTGGAGATTATGAGAGGAAAGCATTTTGAGTAAATTATCGATTATCGTTCCCGTGTATTACAATGCGGACACTCTGGAACTGCTCTATCAGGACATGGAGGAGAAGATTCTGGGGAAATTGGGAGAGTTGGGTGAATATGAGATCGTCTTTGTGGACGACGGTTCGGGGGATGATTCCTGGCAGGTGATGAACCGCTTGAGGGAGCGGGATTCCCATATCAAGCTCGTCCGTCTGTCCCGCAATTTCGGCGAACATGCGGCGCTTTTGGCGGGGCTTTCCGCCTGTACCGGAGACTGCGCCGTCACGAAACAGGCGGATCTTCAGGAGGATTCCGGCATCATATTGGAAATGTATGAGAGCTGGAGACGGGGGAACAAGGTGGTACTCGCCGTCCGCAAGGAGCGGAAGGAAAATCCCGTGAAGGTATTTTTCGCAAATCTATACTATGGTCTGATCCGCAAAATTGTCAACAAAAATATGCCCGTGGGCGGCTGTGACTGCTATCTGATAGACCGGAAGGTCATCGAGGTGCTGGAGAGGCTGGACGAGAAAAATTCTTCCCTGACGCTGCAAGTACTCTGGGCGGGATTCCGCACGGACATGATCTATTTTGTCCGACAGGACAGGGAGATCGGCAAGTCCCGCTGGACGCTGTCGAAGAAGATCAAGCTGGTGATGGATTCCGTGATGAGTTTTTCCTATTTTCCGCTCCGCTTTATGTCGGGGCTGGGGATTGTGTTCAATGTGCTGGCGGTGATCCTGCTTGTCAGTGTGCTTGTGGAGAAATTTACCAGCGGAACGCCCATTGTGGGATGGGCTTCCCTGATGTGCGTGATTCTGTGTGCCTCCGGCCTGATTATGCTGATGCTGGGCATTCTGGGCGAATATATCTGGCGCACGCTGGACGCGGCCAGAACGCGTCCGCCCTACATTGTAGACGAGATGGTAGGCGAAGTGGCGGACGAGGTTCTGGGAGAGCGGAAATAGTATTTCCAATATTTTCCGTCCTCTACATAGGCCGGACGATATTCTTCCTCAAGCCAGGGCAGGAACCATGGGTTCGACAGAAGCTCGAAGCTTAAGTTTCCCATGTAGCTCTCTGCCACGATCACGTCCGGGTACTTGTCGGGATTCAGACGCCAATACTCTGTCACCGCCTCGCTGTAGAAAGGGGTTGACATGGTGGAGGGCGCAGCCACTTCCACGTCCTCGTACAGGTATCCCAAGGTGTCTACCACGCCGCCCACGATCCAGACTTTGTCGCCCGGGCGGATGAATTCTTTCCACTCCGGATAGCTGTCGCGCTGGATACAGACGCCCGCTTCGTCGGATATGATCCCGAGGGCGGGACCCGTGCGGACAACGGACAGATCCGAGAAGCTGGAGTAAATCTGTCCTTTTCCCGAAAGCGGCGTTCGGATGCAGACGCAGCGGAAGGCCAGAAGTGCGATAAAGCATATAAAACACAGGCGGAAGCCTTTTTTCAGCCGATTCGATTCCGGTGGGATGCATTCGACCCGTCTCCGGATGGGAATCAGCGCAAAGACAATGGCAAGCAGTCCGTAGGCCACGGAGGCAGAGAGAGGCAGATCCGTCAGAATCAGCGTTGCGATAAAGCCCATTCCTCCGATGATGCTGCCGCAGAGATAGAGTCTTTTTTCCCGTTCGTTGAGGGCGTTTCTGCCCGCAAATCCGATTCCTATCATCCACAATAAGATGACGCTGTATGCGTAGCGGTTCTCCGCGCTCAGGATATTGAGGAGAAATCCCGCCAGCAGCACCATGCCGGAACAGAGCGTCCACAGCGGCATCCACGACGCTTTCCGCCATCGGGAAGAATCGCCCGCAGAATCGGCCGGTTTGGGATGAATCCGGAGAAAAAGCGGTTTGAGCAGCAGGGCCGCGATCAGTCCGGCGGCGGAGGCTGCAAGCAAAACAAGTCCTATCTCAAGCAGATTGCCGCCATAGGTGAGCAGCCTTGCGGATACGCCGGAAGTATGCGTCGGCTCCAAGGCCAACATGCCCGCGACACATGCAAAGAGAGTGTCCGTCCCCATGGAAAACAGAAAATAAGCGCAGAAGGCAAGGCCTGTCAAGGCGCATGTGCCGGTGAAAACCAGCAGATCCCGCCGCTTTGCGGGGGAGTAAAGAGCCAGCAGGATCCAGACGCCCACAAGCACAATGGCACAGGACGGATAGGCCAGCACTTCCATGCATAGGGACAAAGCTCCCGCAATCAGAAGATACAATCGTCCGCTTTTGAGATAGGATATCATACACAAGAGAAGCAGCGTGGAAAACCAGAGCTGCAGATTGCTGAATTCGGGCATGGCGCAGTCCTTGGGCGCAATCATAAACCAGAGCAGGGCGACGCCATAGGAGAGGGGCTTCTCCAGATCTGCCCGGAGCAGACGGTATAGAGCGGCTGCCAGCGCTCCGCGGATCAGCGTCCCGCAAACCTGTAAATACAGTAAAATGCCCGTGGTGGTATGAAAAAGCCGGATATAAATCCACATCAGCAGCGCGGGTACAAAGGCGGAAGTCTGATGCGGCTCCCACATCTCCCGGAGTAGCTGATCTCCCTGCAGCAGGCGGTACGCCATGGCCGCCTGATATTCGCTGTCATAGCCCAGATTGGTGACGGACCATATGACGCCGCAGACTGCTGCGACCGCAGTGAGAAGCAGATAAGGGAGGCTTGCGGCAGCGCGGCTTTGTCTGCGGTAAGCCCAGAATTTATTCAAGATAAAATTAACGGGAACAGTCACGCAGAGATTCAAGAAGGTGGCGATATAGTGGGGGATTCCCAACAGGCGTTCCTCCACAAAGAGCAGAATCCCCATGAGCAGAAGCTCCGTCAGCGCGTAGGACGCATAGACCTTGGCAAGCGCTTTGTACCAAGGCTGTCCGTCTCCCTCTTTGACCCGGAATACAAAACGGCTGTTGAGCAGATAGGAGACGAAGACCGTGATAAGGAAAGAGATCAGATTGGAGAGCTGTTCGTGGAGATGCAAACCGTAGTAGCCCACATTCGTAATCAAATAGGACAAAAGGGTGTTGACGGCTCCCACCGCGCCGAATTTCACAAATTGGAACAGGGAGCCAAGCTTGTCTTTGGCGGTGCGGTTCAGTATGCTTCGGGCGTTGTGCAGGTTCCGTTTCATAATTGATTTGACTCCTATATCCGGCTCTGAGGAAACGATGATTTAATCAACGCTTCCTCAGCACAGTTTAGCACATTTGCGGCGATTCGTCCATATCCGGTAAATTTCAAGATCGCCGCAGACTGCCGGATATCGCTGTATATTGAAACTCAAGCTTGTTACATATTGCCAAAATATCTGTTAAATGATACAATATATTATACACAATGATTAATATTTTGTCCTATCAAAAATTAGGCGATTGCGAAACTCTTACTTCGGAAAGTGTCATTGTGCAAATTGTATACTCCAACGCAGATGTCCACCTTCACCGCAAGCGGTCAAGGTGAGAAGCACTTCTAATGCTTGCACCATAGGGTGCTTCGCTAAGAAGTGCTAAATCTCACCTCAAGACGCTAAAGTACAGCGTCAATCGTAACGAAGTTACGTTGTGTACCGGCGGTTCGCTAGGGTCTGCTTATGGGGTATACAACTCGCACAATTCGGATTACCTAAATTGGAGTTTCGCGATCGTCTGCTATCAAAAATTTATGAAGGGAGAATCATGAATGAAATCTTCTAAATACGTATCGGTGGCCATGGCTGCGGTCTTGGTAATCGGTAGTTTATGCGGGTGTGGAAACACAACCAAGAGGAAGACGCTCGGCTCCATTACCGACGGGAACGCCGACGGCGCGGGAGAGAAAGCGGCGGTGGAATTGACGCTGACGGTGGCGTCCAACCAGACTTCGCAGGAAAATCCGTATCATTTTGGACTACAGACTTTTAAAGAAGTGATGGAAGAACTCTCTGGCGGCACGGTCGAGGTCATCTGCAGCGACGGCGATCTGTCGGAAGATGAGGCCACTCTGGTCAGTATGCTGGATTCGGGCGAGATTCAGATGGCGGTCTGCTCTCCGGGAAATATGTCGTCTGCGGGCGTGACGGAAGTGAATATGCTTTCGCTCTTATATCTTTTTGACAGCTTCAGCCACTGGGAGGCTGCGATGGACGGGCAGTTCGGTTCCGCTATGACGGACATCATTCTGGAGAAAACCAAAAACCAGTACCGGATCATGGGATATTGGTCCGCAGGCGTGCGAGATTATTACGGCAAGGTTCCCGTGACTACCGCCGCCGATGTGACAGGGCTGACGATCCGTACCCAGACTTCCGGCGTTGTGTGGGAGTTCTGGACGGGAATCGGCGCGGAGCCGGTGAATGTGGGATGGGGTGATCTCTATGACGCTCTGAACAACAACGAGGTGGATTCGGCGGAGAATGACTACACGAACCTGATGCTGAAAGAACATCATACCACGCCCAACGGCAAATACATCTGCGAGACCCATCACGATTACACCACTCGTTTATTCATCATGAACGGTGATTTTTACGACAGCCTGACCAGCGAGCAGAAGAACTGGATCAATACCGCTTCTCTGGCGGCTACCCTGCAGGAGAGGGCCGTTACATATGACATGATGGACAGCTCCAAGGCACAGTGTATTGCGGAGGGAGCCGTTGTGACGGATTACGATAAGATTGACATCAACAGTTTTAAGGAACAGGCTGTGGCCATTCAGGATAACTATGCTGACAGCAACGGACTCAGAACCTATCTGGAGATGATTCGTAGCGCCAAATAACCATAGGTGGGAGAGAAAACATTGGAAAATAAGAAAACGGATGCAAATGTTCAAAGCGGATCGAACGCCGCAAAAGAAAAGAATAGTTTTGCGATGGGCATAAAGTTAAAGCTTCTTGTCGGTTTCACCATCCCGCTGATCTGTACCGTGGTGGTGGGAATCGTGGCCTATTCGCTGGCAGCGTCGGGTATGACTGCCAATTATGAGGATTCCATGACCAAGGCCATGTCCATGGCGATGGAGTATTTGGATTTTGGATTTGAATCCGCAATTTCACAGTCCGAGCAGCTCTATTACAATACGGATTTGATGCGCTGGGCCACGGGAGCCGTCTACAATGAGTGGACCAGAAAGGAAATTGTCGAGGATGTTTCCGTGGATTTGAACGTCAAGAAACAGGGAAACGAGTTTGTGGCCAACATGTACATCATTCCGGGGGACAGCCTGTCCATCGTATCGACTTTTAATGAGGATACGGCGGTGCCGGGATTCTATGAAGCGCTTTCCGAGGCCGATGAGTCCACATGCCTACAGACTTTGAGCGGCAACTGGATTGGATCCCACGCGTATATTGACGGCGTGTTATCGGAATATTATACCGGATACGGAGCCGACAGCTACGCCTGTTCCTATATCCGCCCCATGACCACCAAGCGGGCTTGCATCGTGGTGGACTACAGCAGCGAAGCCATTGCGGACGTTCTGCGGAATCTGGATCTGGGCGACAAGAGCATTTCCGCGTTTGTCACGGCGGACGGCCGGGAGATGCTTCTGAGAGGAAACGACATCGTATACGGCGACGAGTTTTCCTTTACCGACCAGACCTATTTCACACAGGCCATGGCGGAAAACGCAGCTATGGTGATCGAGTATGTGAAGCATGACAATCAGGACTATCTGTTCATGGTGAGCAAGAGTTATGAGAACGGTTCTGCAATCTGTGCCATGGTTCCGGTGAGCATGGTAAATTCCGGCGCCGATTCGATCAAGCATATTACGATCTTTATCGTGATCCTCTCCTGCGTGATCGCACTGTTGGCAGGTATGCTGATTATCGTGGGCATTTCTTCCACCATCACACAGATCAGCAACAAGCTGAAACTGGTATCCGGCGGAGACTTGACCGTCACCATGAATGTCAACAGAAGGGACGAGTTCAAGCTTCTGGTGAGAAATATTGCGGATATGGTGAGAAATTCCAGAAACTTGATCGTGCAGGTGTTAAAGACCACGGAGAATGTATCTACCTCCACCGTGAATCTGGCGGATGCTTCGGAAGTTCTGTCCGATTCCAACAACCAGATCGCGCTTGCGGTGGATGAGATTGATAAGGGTCTGAACCAGCAGACGGTGGACTCCCAGAACTGTCTGGCACTGATGGACGATTTGTCACAGAGAATTACTTTGGCGGTGGATACCGTTCGCAATATGACGGCGATCACCGGAGATACCAAGAAGATCATTGCCGACGGGATGTCAACCATGGACGAGCTGATGGCGAAATCACAGGATACGGCCAATATCACCGGCAATGTGACGCAGAATATCGTCAATCTGGAGCGGAGTCTGGGAGAAGTTGAGCAGTTTGTGGATCTGATTAACGATATTGCCGAAGAGACCAGCCTGCTTGCCCTGAACGCATCCATCGAGGCGGCGAGAGCCGGAGAGGCGGGCCGGGGATTTGCGGTAGTGGCACAGTCTGTCAGCAAGCTCTCCGACGGTACCATTGACGCGGCACAGCAGATTCAGAGCGTGATGGAGCAGATCCGCAACAGCACCAACGAGACGGTCAGCGTATCTGAGAATGCGGGTGAGATTGTGCGGAAACAGGCTGATACGGTCAACGATACCATCCATGTATTCAAGAGCATCAACAGCTATCTGGAGAATTTTGTGGATAAACTGAATTCTCTGGAGCAGACGGTGGAAAACATGGAGCGCCACAGAAACGATACGCTTGCCGCCATCGAGAGCATTTCTTCCGTGTCCGAGCAGACTTCGGCGTCCGTTTCCATGGTAAACGATTCGCTGAAAAACCAGAAAGCGATGGTAGGAAATCTGCATGATTCCAGTATCGAGCTGGAGAACCGTGCGAAGGAGCTGACGGAGGCGGTGAACGCGTTTAAGATTTGATGAGTGAGTATCCATAGAAATATCAAAACAGGAGAGACGCCTTTCGGTGTTTCTCCTGTTTTATGCGAGTGCGCCTTGCGGCGTACATTTCTATTCGACGATAAAACCGATTCCCATGAACACGGCCCACACATAGGGCGCGCCGTACATATTCAGGCTTTTGGGTCCGGTGATGCGGCAGGGCGGGTTGTCTCCGGTGCGGTCTTGAACCAATTTTTCGTATGCTTTCTCGAAGGTGCTTAATGTGATGGAGCGCTCCCGCCTGTCTGTGAACAATTCGCCGCCCTTTACATGGTAGGTGAAGGGCAGTCCTTTTTTGGTATAGAACACGGTTCCCTGTTTGGATTCAATGACCGCCCACAGGGTCTGTGCGTTGAGAACGGTTGTATCAATGGTCATAGATGCGCCCCCCAATCTTTTGTGCCATATTTGTATATATTAAATGTACCCTTTCTGCCATATCCTGTCAAGTTTTGCTGTGAGGCGCTGCGGCTCCCATGCCCTAAGGGCAGGTTTGCAAAGTTGACAGACTGCGGGAAATCCCTTATATTGTACTATAGAAGAAAGTGAGAGAGAGGCTATGTTTTTTCCGATTTTTGATACCCATGCCCATTATGATGACGAGGCGTTTGACGAAGACAGGGATTCCCTCTTGACGCGGCTTCCCGGGGAAGGAATTGCGCGGGTGGTGAATATCGGCGCAAGTATGGCGTCCTGTGAGAAGACGCTGGAGCTGATGAATCGGTACGATTTCGTCTATGGAGCCATCGGTATCCATCCCAGCGAGACGGGCGGATTGGATGAGGAGAAGTTTAGGCGGCTGCGGGAGATGTGCGGCCGGTCCAAATGTGTGGCGGTGGGCGAGATCGGGCTGGACTACCACTGGGAGGAACCGGATCCCGCCATCCAGAAGAAATGGTTTGTACGTCAGCTGGAGATGGCGCGCGAAGTGCATCTGCCTGTGGTGATTCATTCCCGGGACGCCGCCAAGGACACCATAGACTTGATGAAAGAAGCGCGGGCGGAGGAGATCGGCGGCGTGATCCACTGTTACTCCTATACGAAGGAGACGGCCAAAACGTTTCTGAACATGGGATTCTATTTTGGAATCGGCGGCGTTCTTACCTTTCGTAACGCCAAGAAACTGAAAGAAGCCGTGGCATATCTGCCCATGGAGCGCATCGTGCTGGAGACGGATTGTCCATATCTGGCGCCGGAGCCGTTTAGGGGCAGGCGCAACTGTTCGCTGTATCTGCCGTATGTGGTCGGGATGATGGCGGAGCTGAAGGGAATATCCGAGGAGAAAGTGCGGGAACATACATGGCAAAATGCGCACCGCCTGTATCATATGGAGGCATTGTCCGATTTGATGGTACAGATATAAGCTGTTTTGCAAATGACGGGAAGAGGGTGAAAGGCAATGCGGTTTTATCATATCACAGACGAACCGATTAAAATTTATGGTCTGGCGGTGGCGGACAGAGAGAAACGGCAGTTTTGGCGGTTGGAACCCCAGATTATCGAGAAAATTCCCCGCTATCAATATCTGGGCAGGAGAGCCGTGGGCGGACGGGTTCGTTTCCGGACGGATTCGGCGCAGATCGCCGTGCGGATGACGCTGGCGCAGGCAAAGGAGGATATCAACATTCCGCTGTCCGGTTCCGCCGGAGCGGACGTCTATCTGGGAAAGGGAAAGGAATCGGTCTTTTTGGGATATATCGCGCCTCGGGAACACACCATGGCGGAAGTGACGGTGGAAAAGGTGTTTGAAAAGCGCGCCGGAATGGAGACCGTTACGATCAATCTGCCGAGAAACGACCATCTGCTCGATATGGAGATCGGTGTGGACGAGGACGCACGCATGGAGGCTCCCCCGGACTATTCCGTGGAAACTCCCATTGTTTTCTATGGTTCTTCCATTACGGAGGGCGGCTGTGCATCGCGGGCGGGAAACGCCTATACCAGTATCGTGTGCCGTCTGCTGGATGCGAATTATTACAATTTCGGATTTTCCGGTTCGGCCAGAGGAGAGCGGGCGTTTGCGAAATATATTGCGGCGATTCCTAAGATCAGCGTCTTTGTCTATGACTATGACCACAATGCCAACGATCCCCGCCAGCTGGCGGACACCCACGAGGCATTTTTCAGAGTGGTGAGGGAAGCGCACCGGGAGATTCCGGTGATTTTCATGAGCCGGCCGGATGTGGACAAGGACAGGGCGGATGCGGACGCCAGAAGAAAGATTATTTATCAGACTTATGAAAATGCTTTGAAAGCGGGAGACCGAAAGGTATGGTTTCTGGACGGAGGCGCCTTTTTCGGCGAGGAGGGCCGGGGAGAGTGTACGGTGGACGGCACGCATCCCAATGCGCTGGGCTTTATGCGTATGGCACAGGCTCTGTATCCGACGCTGAAGGAGGCTCTTGGACAGAGCGTACAGGCGGAATAAAAACAGGTAGGAGGTAGAAGACATGTTTGTCAAAAACGAAGAATGCAAAATAACACCCTGCGAGCCGGGCGTCACCAGAAGAGTGATGGCCTACTCCGACCAACTGATGATGTGCGAGATTACGTTTGAGAAAGGTGCGGAAGGCAACCTGCACAAGCATCCCCACGAGCAGATCACCTATATCGCGGAGGGGCGTTTTCTCTTTACCATCGACGGGGAGAGTCAAGAGGTAAACAAGGGCGACAGCGTATTTATGCCCTCGAATTCCATGCACGGCGTCAAATGTCTGGAGGCGGGCAAGCTGGTGGATGTGTTCAACCCCAAACGGGAAGATTTCCTGAAATAAAAGGATAGAGAGCATTTTACGGGGGCGGCGATGATCGGAAATCAGCCGCCTCTTTTTGTGCCTATTTTTAATATATTGCCTTGCTATTCACCCAAAAAGAATGATATTCGATATAAATTTATTGATAAACAATAAAAATATATTGACAAACAGATTTGCAGCCTCTATAATAGGCCATAGATAGATCATGGATCCGTTATAGATCAATCAACCGCAGGCAAAAGGCGGCAGACTGGAGGAGAGCGCGATGAATGACGGAGTTCGGAAGGAGAACGCTGCGGACGCAAGGGAAGCGGCGCAGAGAAAGAAACAGTTCTTGGCGAAGGCGGTTAAGCTTCTGCTGGACGTCATGTTTGTTCTGGGGATACTGGTAACGGTCAGTCTCCCCGTCTCTATCAAGGTGATCGGAGAGTATTACGCTCCGGTGATCGAAAACTATCAGGAGAGCGTTATTATCTATTTTGTGCTGGGTGTGGCCGCTCTGGTGCTGATACGGGAACTGCGCAGGATTTTCCGCACCGTGCTGAATGAGGACTGTTTTGTCATGGAAAATGTGGTGAGTCTGCGGAAGATGGGAAATTGGAGCTTTTTCATTGCGGGTATGTCGGTGGTGCGGAGCATCGTGTATCTGACGGTGGCGATGCTGGTAGTGATTCTGGTGTTTGTGATCGCCGGGCTGTTCTCGAAGGTTCTGGCCATGGTGTTCGAGGAGGCGGTCCGCTATAAGGAAGAGAACGACCTGACGATTTGAGACATAGCGGCGATGGAAAGAGGATGAGAAAATGGCGATCATAGTGAATCTGGATGTCATGATGGCAAAGCGCAAAAAAGGACTCACGGAGCTTGCGGGCGAGGTGGATATCACGCTTGCCAATCTGTCGATTCTAAAAAACAATAAAGCGAAAGCCGTCCGGTTTTCCACGCTGGAGTCCATCTGTAAAGCGTTGGACTGCCAGCCGGGGGACATTCTGGAGTATGTGCCGGACGCGCAGGACAACCAAGACAATCAAGACAAGGTATAACCACTACCGGAAGGGAGGAACTAAAACATGAGCATGAATAATCTGCCGGACAACAATCAGGGGAACGAGGCGGCCGCATCCGCAGTCTCCCCGCAGTATTTGAATGTGGTAAACGGGAACGGGCCGTCTCCCCGCCGGGAGGAGACGGAACAGACGAAGCGGATGAAAGAGAATTACCGATTCTTTGGCCCTGTCACGTTTGTGTACGCCCTGTTTTATGCTTTTTGCATGTTCCACAACGGATCGGGGGTCACTTTCCCTTTTTTCATGGCAGGAAGTCTCTTGTATTTGTGCTATTCTTTGTCAAAACTAGAGATTTCCTTGAAAAAAGGCAGCGCCTTCTATATGATCAGTATGATGCTGCTTGCGGTGTCCACGTTCTGCACCGACGACGGACGGATTATCGCCTTTAATAAGACGGGCATTTTTCTGTTGATGATGAGTCTGCTCTTAAAGCAGTTTTTTGACACATCTAAATGGAAGCTGGGAAAATATCTGTGGGCTATCTGCCAGCTGACGTTTGCCAGTCTGGGAGAGCTGGACCGCCCCTTTAGCGACGCCGCCGGGTATATGCGCAGTCTGCGTAAGCAGGGGAAGAAAAACGGCGCAAAAATCGGGTATGTGCTGCTGGGAGCCGTGATTGCGGCGCCCATTCTGCTGACCGTGCTTCTGCTTTTAGGAAGCGCCGACGCGGTATTCCGGGATCTCACCGGCCGGATTCTGCGCAATCTCCGGATCGGCAATCTTTTCAACGTATTGGTCCGGATTTGTTTTCTGTATTTTGCCGCGTATCTGTTGACGGCATACCTGTGCAGGCATACGATCCGGGAGGAGGTCAAGGACAGACGGAAAGGAGAACCGCTTTTGGCCATTACCGTCAACGGGATGTTGACGGCGGTTTATCTCTTGTTTTCCGTGATCCAGATCGTGTATTTGTTCTTGGGCGGGATGCAGCTTCCGGCGGAATATACTTATGCGGAATACGCCAGAGAGGGATTTTTCCAACTGCTCGCGGTGAGTATTCTGAATCTGGTCATCGTGCTGGTCTCCCTGTGCTTTTTCCGGGAGAGCAAGCTGCTGAAAGCTGTTCTGACAGTCATGTCGCTTTGCACCTTTGTCATGATTGCTTCCAGCGCGCTGCGCATGATGATGTACATTCGGTTTTATTATCTGACGTTTCTGCGGATTCTGGTATTGTGGGGATTGGCGTTACTGTTTGTGCTGTTCGTGGGGGTTGTCATAAATATTTACCGGGAGAGTTTCCCGCTGTTCCGCTATAGTATGGTGATGGTCACATTGCTGTATCTGGCGCTGTCCTTCTCGCATCCGGATTATATCATTGCCGCGGTAAATGTAGCCAACGCTCCGCTCGGCACGGCACAAAATGACGCAAGTGTCACAAACGAGGCAAAAGAGAACAGAAACGGATTTTTCCTGAGTGAGGGACCCTACGAGGATTACGCCTATCTGTCGCGTTTGAATGCGGACGCCGCGCCGATTCTGATTCCTTATCTGGCGAGGCTGGGATATGATGTGGAATCGTTTACTATCCGGGGGGAGATGGAGAACCGCTGGGATATGCAGAACGAAAAGTGGGAAGAGCTTCCCGGTGCGGAACAGGAGCGCTGCATCGCGGCGAAGATAGAACAGCGTCTCTGCCGCAGAAGAGAGCAGGAAGGATTTGGGTATTATTATCTGCGGGAACTGCAGCTGTCCACGGATGATTTCGGCATCCGCACCTATAATGTGTCCCGGCACATGGCGCTGCGCCAGATTGCGGCGGCCAATATGGCGTCTTATAATCGGCAGTAGAACACAAACTCTCCGATATGGGTATCAAATTACTTTTCCTGTGGCACAATAGTTGTAAAGATAAACTTGAGAACCATAGGGGGACAATGATGAATCGAAATCATAGGAAGCGGAATCCTATTCATCGGACAAAGCGGGCGCTGGTTCTGTGCATCGCCGCGCTGGCATTCGGATGCTGCGCCTGCGGCAGCAGGAGGGAGGATCTTTCCACCCAGCCCGACACATCACAGCAGTCAGGGGCGCAGGGGGATTTCACGGTACAGGAAAGCGGCGAGACCGGAGAATTTTCGGATGATGTGGAAGGCGGCTGGAGCGAGGAGATGACGGCGCTCAAGCAGGCCGTGGCAGCGGAATTGGGCGACGATTACTGGCCGGAAATGCAGATGCCCGCGGAATATCTGGAAATGACTTACGGACTCTCCCCGGAGCTGTATGAGGATTATATGGGCGAGATGCCTCTGATGAGTACCCATGTGGACACGCTGCTCATCGTGAAGGCCGCGGAGGGTCAGGCGGACGCGGTGGAGGAGGCTCTAAAGGTCTACCGCACGGATCTGGTGGAAAACGGCAGACAGTATCCCATGAATGTGGGAAGAGTGCTGGCGAGCAGGGTAGAGCGCATCGGTGATTATGTGTGCTTCCTGTTGCTGGGCGGCGAGGCGGCGGATGTGGACGAGGACGATCAGGAGGCTTTGATTGTCCACTGTCAGGAACAGAATCAGCGGGCCGTCGATGCAATCAAAGAACAGATCGACGGCGGCAGATAAAGCGGTCTCCGGAGGCAGCGCATGGTATTTAGCAGCATTTTGTTTTTGTTTCGGTTTCTGCCGTTTTTTATGATTTGTTATTTTCTTGCGCCGGGCAGGGTGAAAAATCTGGTTCTCCTTCTGGGGAGCCTGATTTTTTATGCCTGGGGGGAGCCGGTCTATGTGGCGTTGATGCTTTTCTCCACGGCGTCGGATTATATTCACGGCCGCTTGATCGGGGCGAAAAGGGGAACCCGGACGGCGGATGTCTGGTTGTTCTCTTCGCTGGCGGTCAATCTGGCGCTGCTGGGGTTTTTCAAATATGCGGATTTTCTGATCATATCCGTGAATCGTCTGGCGGGGACTTCGCTTCCGCTTCTGCATCTGGGACTTCCGATCGGCATTTCGTTCTATACATTCCAGACCATGTCCTATACCATTGACGTTTACCGGGGAGAGGCGAAAGTGCAGAAGAATCTGCTGGACTTTGCGGTTTTTGTGACCATGTTTCCCCAGCTGGTCGCAGGTCCGATCGTCAAATACCGTCAGGTGGAGGAGCGTCTTCACAAACGGCGCCCCGATCTTCTGCAAATTGCATCCGGGGTCAGGCGGTTTGTCATCGGACTGGCGAAGAAGGTGCTTCTGGCCAACAATATCGGCCTGTTGTGGAATTTGGTGAAAGGGGAGGATTACGGGGAGATCAGCGTACTCACCGCATGGCTCGGAATCGTTGCTTTTGCATTGCAGATCTATTTTGATTTCTCCGGTTATTCCGATATGGCGATCGGTCTGGGGGCGGCGCTGGGATTTGATTTCCCGGAGAATTTCAATTATCCCTATATCTCCCGCTCCGTCACGGAGTTCTGGCGCAGATGGCATATTTCCCTCGGCGGGTGGTTCCGGGAATATGTGTATATTCCGCTGGGCGGTAATCGCAAGGGGCTGCCGAGACAGCTTGTCAATATTTTGATCGTATGGGCGCTCACGGGGATCTGGCACGGCGCGGGATGGAATTTTCTTTTGTGGGGGCTGTGGTTCGCCCTGCTTCTGGCGGCGGAAAAGCTGTTGTTGGGAAAAATATTGGCGGCGCTTCCCGGATTGTTCGGGCATGTGTATTGTCTCTTGGCGGTGCTGCTCGGATGGGTGCTTTTTGAGCTGGAGTCTGCGGGGGATGTGGCGCGGTATCTGGGCGCTCTATTCGGCGCGGGCGGGCGGCTGCTCTGGGACAGACAGGGTCTTTGGCTGGGACGGGAATATCTGGCGCTGCTGCTTTTGGCCGCCGCAGCGTCCACGCCGTTTGCTGCGGGCGTCGTTAGGAGACTGCGGGAGAGCCGGGCGGCATATGCGGTCGCGCTGTGTGATTTCGGGGAAAAATTTTTCCCGGCGGCATTGTTTGCGCTGTCCGTCGCATATGTGGTGGAAGCGTCCTATAATCCGTTTTTGTATTTTCGGTTTTGAAGAGAAGGGCAGGGATAGAGGCATATGGTTAGGGACCGTTTGGGCAAGCGTCAGGCTTATCTGGGACAATTTCGGCGGGACAAACTCAACGCGGGTTTGACTGTGGGGATATTTTGTGTCATAGTATTGGTATTGACTGCGGCGGATCTGATGCAGAGCGACCGGCTGTTCTCCGAGACGGAGAACCGGCTGCTGGCGTCCAGACCGGAACCGAGCGTCGGGCGTGTGCTGGACGGCAGTTTTATGGAAGCGTATGAGACTTATGTGACGGATCAGTTCGTGGAGCGGGACAAATGGATCGGTATCAAGACCGGGACGGATCTTCTGCTGCAGAAGCGGGAGATCAACGGCGTCTATCTGGGGCGGGACGGCTATCTGATCGAGAAGCATGATCCCCGGGACTACCCGGCGGAGACGGTGCGGCGGAAGCTGGAGCTTCTGGAGACGTTGACAAAGCGGTGGGACGCCCGGGTGATGCTCGTACCCACGGCGGACAATGTTTTGACAGACCGGATGCCTCCGTATGCGGAATTTTATGACCAGAGGGCATTTCTGGAGGAAGTGCGCAGCCGGGTGGGGGAGGCGCGCCTGATCGACGTATACCCGGTGCTTCTGGAGCATAGCGGGGAGGAGATCTATTACCGCACGGATCACCACTGGACGTCCCTTGGCGCGTGGTACGGGTACCGGACATGGGCGGAAGCGATGGGGGAAATCCCGCAGGTTTCGCCGCAGGATGCGGTGACGGTGGCGGAGGATTTTCTGGGGACGCTCCATGCGCGGCTCAATTTTCCCGTGGAGCCGGACCGCATCGAATATTTTCCGGCCACGACGGAGCGTCCGGTGCGGCTGCTTTATGATATGCAGACCGAGACAGACTCCTGCTATGAGGAAAAGTATCTTGCAGCCAAGAACAAATACGGTTATTTTCTGGATGACAATCACGCCTTTATCGAGATGGACACGAGTCTGCGCAATGGCAGGACGCTCTTTGTCCTCAAGGATTCTTATGCAAACTGTATGATTCCGCTTCTGGCGATGCATTACGAGAAGATCTATGTGGTTGATCTGCGCTATCTGAACGGGAAGCTCTTTCCGTTTATGGAGTGTTATGAGCCGGAGACGGGCATGGATGTGCTGGTTTTGTATAACTGCATCCATTTTCTGGAAGAATTTCGGTATTGGTAAAAGGTAAAAGCAGCGCGGAAATGAGGTAAAAAATGGAAAAATTAGGGATTCCGCAGAACACCATTGCGGTATTGCAGAAGTACGGGTTTCAGTTTCAAAAAAAATACGGACAGAATTTTCTGATCGACACGAGGGTGCTGGAACGGATTATCGCGGCGGCGGAGATTACCAAGGAGGACTGTGTGCTGGAAATCGGGCCGGGAATCGGCACCATGACGCAGTATCTGGCGGAGGCCGCGGGCGGGGTGGTGGCGGTGGAGATTGACAGGGCGCTGATTCCGATTTTGGAGGATACGCTGTCCGCCTACGACAATGTGATGATTCTCAACGAAGATATCCTCAAAACAGATATCAACCGGATTGTGCGGGAGCAGAACGGGGGAAAGCCTGTCAAGGTGGTGGCAAATCTTCCCTATTACATAACGACGCCCATTATCATGGGACTGTTTGAGCAGCATGTCCCTCTCAAAAGCATCACCGTCATGGTGCAGAAGGAGGTGGCGGAGCGGATGCAGGTGGGACCCGGCACCAAGGATTACGGCGCGCTGTCTTTGGCGGTGCAGTATTATGCCCGGCCGGAGTTGGTGGCTAATGTGCCGCCCAACTGTTTTATTCCCAGACCTAATGTGGGCAGCGCGGTCATCCGACTGACCCGTTACGCGGAACCTCCCGTGCAGGCGCAGGACGAGCGGAAGCTGTTTGCCCTGATCAGGGCTTCATTCAACCAAAGGCGCAAGACGCTGGTCAACGGGCTGTGCAATGCGCCGGAACTGGGGCTGGACAGGGAGCGGGTACTCGATGCGCTGAGCCGTCTGGAGCTTCCGCCCACCGTGCGGGGGGAGGTGCTCACACTGGAACAGTTCGCGCGGTTGAGCAATCTTTTGTAGGAGTCACGACAAGAGTCACGACAGGCTCCATTGGTAAAAAATTCCGATATGTAGTTTGACAGGATGGGGTGGAAACACAACATCTTGTATTTTTTGTGCATTTTTTGTGCGTTTAATTTTGACATCCCAGAGGTACTATGATAAACTTAGAGAAAAATGGATTTCTTGTCAATACGGTACAAAAGGGAGCGGAATACCTTGGATAAATTTGAATATAAAGTGAGAGCGCAGGAGATTCGGGACCTGATCGCTCAGGGAGATTATGTACAGGCCGCGGAGATTGCGGACACCATCGACTGGCGCAGGGTGAAGAGCGTGATGATGCTCTGCACCATCAGCGATCTGTATAAGATTAACAGAAGATATGAGGACGCCAAAGATTTGCTGCTGCTGGCTTATGAGCATCGTCCGGGCGGCAGGAACATCTGCTATTCTTTGTGCGAGCTTTCCATCAAGACCGGAGAGTTTGTGCAGGCTACGGAGTATTATAAGGAATTTGTACAGGCAGCGCCCAAGGATCCCGGGAAATACATCCTGCAATATAAATTGTACGAAGATCAGGATGTGAGCCTTGAGGAGCGCATTGCGGTTCTGGAGGAGTTGAAAAAACATGACTACCGGGAGAAGTGGGCTTATGAGCTGGCTTATCTCTATCACAGGGTAGGGCTGGCAGCCCGCTGTGTGGAAGAGTGCGACGAGATGATTCTGTGGTTCGGCGAGGGGGAGTATGTCATCAAAGCCATGGAGTTGAAGATGCTCCATCAGCCCTTGAGTCCGGAACAGCAGGAAAAATATGATCTCCGCTTCGAGGCGCATCCTGAGGAGCCGGATCCTTCGGAACTGTCCGGTGGGCAGTACGGGGAGGACGGCGGCTATTTCGGAAGCGAGTATGAGGAAGATCCGGAACAGGGAGCGCTGTACGGTCAGGATGAGACTGGCGACGATACGAGGATCTATGAACCTGCACGGGTCAATCCTGAGATGCGGAACGCATGGCGCGGACAAAGCGGGGCGGACAATCCGCAGGAGAGCGGGGAGGACGAACTGGACATTCAGGTGAAAACCGTGGATGTGGGTCAGTATAATACGATGAATCTGCAAGCGGAGCTGGCGCAGGGTTTGCAGGAGCTTCTGAGTGCGGAACAGGAGGCTGGCGGAATCGAGCATCCCGTGACGCGCTCTATTGTAGCGCCGATGATGCACACGGAGGATTCTGCGGAAAAGTCCGCGGAAGAATCCATGGAAGAACCCACGGAATTTTCCGTGGAAGAAGTTGTGAAAGAAGCTGTGGCGGAAGATCTTGCGCAGGAGATTCCGGAAGCGGAGTCTGAGGAGGACATCTCACAGGAAGCAGGGGAGGAGATTCCGCAGGACATTGTGGAAGAGGCTTCCGGGGAGGACGCCCTGCGGGAAATGGAAAAGGGGGCTTCCGGGAGGGATATCTCAGAGGAATCGGCGGAAGAAGCCTCAGGGGAGGACATCTCAGAGGAATCGGCGGAAGAAGTGTCTGCGGAGGACGCCTCACAGGAGATTCCGGCGGAAGAGCCGGAGGATTCGGAAGTCTTTTTCGGCGAGACCGGAGAGATCGTGCTGGAGCAGATGCGCCTGCAGGAACTGGAGAAATCCGTCGTGCAGAGCGCCGCACAGGATCCGGAACCTGTTCTGCCGCCGCCCGGAGCGGTCAGACAAGTGGTCTATCCGGCGCAGTCTCCGGAGCGGAAAATGGCGGAGGTAGAGCCGCCCAGAGAACTTGCCAATGTGCTGTCTCAGGAGCCGGACGGACAGATCAGTCTGGTGGTTCCCGAGTGGGAAAAAGTAGAAAAGCAGATCACCGGGCAGATGGCCATCTCGGACGTGTTGGCCGAGTGGGAGCGCATGAAGAAAGAGAACGAGGAGAAGCGCAAGGAAGAAGTGCGCCAGCATGTGCTTCAGCAGACGGGCAATATGTTTGCGGATTTTGACGAGGCGGTAAAGAACGGACTGTTAGAACAGCTGGAGAAAACCGCCGGGCAGCCGGAGTCTGCGCAGACTGTGCCAGATCTACAGGAAACGCCCGAGGGGGAGATGCGGGAGGAGTCCGGGGAGATTCTGGCAGAGGCCTCAAAAGAGCCGGAAACCGATGCGGAGGAAAGCGGCTTTTCGGTGCAGGAAGAGGAGTCGGAATATGCCGGGGAAGCCGACGCAGATGTGCAGGAACCGGAATACGCTGAAGAGACCGGGGCGGATGTGCAGGAACCGGAATACGCTGAAGAGACTGGGGCGGATGTGCAGGAACCGGAATACGCTGGAGAGGCCGAAGCGGAGGAGCCGGATGCAGCGGACAGCGCCGGGGCGGCTGAGGAAACCGATCAGGAAACCGCGGAGGAAGCGGATAATTCGGCAGACGAACGACAAGAGGAAGCCATAGCCGCGGAGGAAACTTCGGAAGAGGAGCGGGAAGAGCATACCGAAAAGGGCAAAGTCCGCTCCATGACCAGAGAGGAGCGGGAACTCTACGGGCCTTATATCCAGAGCAGATCCACCAAGGAGCAGATCGTGAAGGCCGTGGACAATATCAGTCTGGCCGCTTACACGGGCAATGTGATCATCACCGGAGAGCCGGGCATGGATACCGTCTCTCTGGCCAAGAACATCATCCGCGAGGTACAGGCCACCGACAGCAATTTCTCCGGGAAGGTTGCCAAGATTTCCGGAAAGGGCTTGAACGGTAAAAATGTGGAGGACACGCTGAACCAGCTGCAGAACGGAGCGCTGATCATTCAGAGCGCCTGTGATATGGAGGAGCATACAATTCAGGATCTGTACAAGACATTGCAGAAAGAAAGTCTGGGAATCGTGGTTTTGATACAGGATGAGACCCGGGTGATGAATCGTTTCCTGAAGAAACACAAAATGATTCTGGACGTCTTCACCGCCCGGGTGGATGTGGAGGCGCTCAGCAACGACCTGCTGGTGGCCTATGGCCGCAAATATGCCAAGGAGCAGGAGTATTCCATCGATGAGCTGGGAGTTCTGGCATTGCATAACCGTATTGAACAGCGCCAGACCATCGACCATGCCGTGACCACTTCGGAGGTCAAGGAGATTGTGGACGGGGCGATCCGCCATGCCAATCGAAAAACGCCGGGACATTTCTTTGACATTCTGCTGGCAAAGAGGTATGATGAAGAGGACATGATCGTGGTGACGGAAAAAGATTTTGCATGATATCAAGATTGGAAAACGGAGGGCGAAATGAGAGAGAAAGTTTTCATTTCCGAAGCGGATCAATATTTATTCGCGCAGGGAACACATTATGACATTTATAAGAAACTGGGCGCGCATTTGTCCGTTGAAGACGGCGAGGAGGGTGTGTTTTTCGGCGTATGGGCGCCGAATGCCGCGGACGTCCATGTGATCGGTTCTTTTAACGGATGGGATGAGAGTTCGCACCCGATGGAAAAGCTGGGAGAGGGCGGAATCTGGAGCTTGTTTGTACCCGGCGTGGGCGTCGGCGAGATGTATAAATTTTTGATTACGGCGCAGGACGGCCGGAAGCTTTACAAGGCGGATCCTTTTGCCAACTATGCGGAGTATCGTCCGGGAACCGCTTCCATTATCACGGATCTGGAGGGATTTGTCTGGAAAGACAGCAAATGGATGGCCGAGCGTGACAAGCAGGATATGAATCGGAAACCGATGGCGATTTACGAGTGCCACATCGGTTCTTTCATGAAGCATCCGGACAATGGCACGGAGGAAGGATTTTACAATTATAAAGAGTTTGCCAAACGCATTGTGGAATATATGAAGGAGATGAAGTATACCCATGTGGAACTCATGGGGATTGCGGAGCATCCCTTTGACGGTTCCTGGGGATATCAGGTGACGGGATACTATGCGCCGACTTCCCGGTATGGCACGCCGCAAGATTTTATGTATCTGGTGAATGAGCTTCACAAAGCGGGAGTGGGTGTGATTCTGGACTGGGTGCCTGCGCACTTTGCCACGGACGCCCACGGTCTGGGAGAGTTCGACGGAACCTGTATCTTTGAGCATCCCGATCCCAGAAGGGGAGAGCATCCCGACTGGGGGACGAAGATTTTTAACTATGGCAAGAACGAAGTCAAAGATTTCCTGATCGCCAACGTATTGTTCTGGCTGAAAGAGTTTCATGTGGACGGCATCCGTGTAGACGCCGTGGCGTCCATGCTGTATCTGGATTACGGCAAACAGGACGGTCAGTGGCTGCCCAACAAATTCGGCGGCAACAAGAATCTGGAAGCCATCGAATTTTTCAAACATATGAATTCCGTCATCCGCGGAACCTATCCCGGATTTTTGACCATTGCGGAGGAATCCACCGCATGGCCCATGGTCAGCGGCGAGATCGGTACGGACAGTCTGGGATTCTCGTTTAAGTGGAACATGGGCTGGATGCATGATTTCTGTGAGTACATGAAGCTGGACGCGCTCTACCGCAAGGGCAATCACTATGCGATGACCTTTGCCATGAGCTACAATGAGAGCGAGAACTATATCCTGCCGCTGTCCCATGACGAGGTGGTGCATTTAAAATGTTCCATGGTCAACAAGATGCCCGGCTATCCGGTGGATAAATATGCCAATCTCAGGGCGGGCTATGCGTACATGTTCGGACATTGCGGCAAGAAACTTCTGTTCATGGGACAGGATTTCGGACAGGAGAGAGAGTGGAGCGAGGCCAGAGAACTCGACTGGTTCCTGCTGGGCGAGAAGAACAACCGGGGGATGCACGAGTGGGTGAAGGAACTGCTCTTAATGTACCGGAAATATCCCGCACTGTATGAATTTGACAACTGCTGGGACGGTTTTGAGTGGATGAACGCGGACGATGCGGACAGAAGCACCTACTCCTTTGTGCGCAAATCTTCCAGCGGCAGGAACAGCCTGCTCTTCGTGCTGAATCTGACGCCCATGAAATGGGAGAATTATCAAGTACCCGTGCCTCGGAAGAAGAAATATAAGCTGATCCTCAACAGCGACGAGGAGCGGTTCGGCGGCTGGGGGAACGAGATTCCCGCGGAGATCGCGGCTGTCGCAAAACCCTGCCATTATCACGATTATTCCATCAGTTTCGACCTGCCCGCCTATACCGCTGCAGTGTTTGTATTTTGACGAAACTGGAGATATTAGGCGTTTGTGAAATGCTCTAATTTGCAAAGTGTCATTGTGCAAATTGTATATTCCAACGCAGACACGCTTGCGCTCCTACCTCACCGTAATGGCACATAAGGCGCTAAAATACAGCGCCTAAGTGCCAACGGTTCGCTAGGGTCTGCTTATGGGATATACAATTCGCACAATTCTGATTCCCCAAAATATCGTTTTGCAAACGCCTAACCGGAGATATATGAGAGAGAAATGATGCTGTTTTTCAAACTTAAGAAAAATAATAAACGCACCGAAATAAAAGGTGAGTGCCATATGGCGCTCACCTTTTGGCACCATAAACAGATGTTTTACATTTACAGACGAATGGATTCGTTTTGCAAATATTGTGTCCGCGTCCGAACTCGCGGGCAGGCAGAAACGGAGGATTTTACATGAACATTACCATTCAGAATCCCAATCACAGAGCGGATGCCTCATCCGCCGCCCGCACGGAACATGGCGAGGCGGGCAGGCCGCCCCGCGCGGAACATAGGAACAAGACCCACAGGCCCGAGACGGAGCATGTGGCATTTTCCGTGGGAGAAGAGGGATTTCATGTCTTTGACGGTATCGGAGAAGGAAACGAGGGACGCGAGCAGGGAAAAACGCTGACAGACCTTCAAAGAGAGGCTTCCGCTGCGGATGTGGGCATTTCCCAAGATTACATGACAGTTGTGTCACATACGATGTCCGAGGAAGATTACCAAAGGATGTCGGAGGAGGGGTTTCATTTTGCCTCGCTGAATCCGAAGGAAGCCGTGACCATTGTGGATAAGATCAAGGCAGAATTGGTGCGCAGCGGGAAGTATATCGCAGGCTATACCGATGATCTGGATATGGATACGCTGGCCGCCGCCGTGGGAAGCGACACGCTGGCAAGGGCTTTGTCCAAGAGTTTCCGCGAGGCGGATCTTCCGCTTACGCAGGAAAATATTGCCGCGGTGGAGAGAGCTTGGAATATGGCTTCCCAGCTTGCGCCGCCCACGGAGAATACCTACCGGTATATGGCGGGCAATGCGATGGAGCCGGAGATCTGGAACTTTTATCTGGCGCAGAACAGCGGTGCGGACGCGCCCGGGCGGGACAGGACGGTTCCCCGGGAGGAGCTGGATTATCTGGCAGACGAGAAAATGCGCAAGCAGATTGACAAGGTGCTGGAACAGGCGGGATATGAGCCGAACGAGGAGAACAGGGAGGCGGCGGAGTGGCTTTTGGAGCGCAGGCTGCCGCTCACGCCGGAGAGTGTCAGCCGCCTGAAACGGCTGCGGGAGGCGCAGGTGCCTGTCACGGAGGAGCGTTTTGCGCAGGCCGCGGCGGAGGCGGTGGCCGCGGGCAGGGATCCCATTCATGCGGATTTGTCCGGGACGTCCGAAAGAGGGGGGAATCTCTACCGGAAAGCGGCGGAAGTGCTGCGCTTTTACAGAGCGCGCTACGACGCGCTGGAGCGTCCTGACGACTTCAATTACGAAGAGCTTGAGAAGTGGATGCGGGAACAGGGCGATCTGGGCGCGCGCAAACAGCTGGAGGAAATCCGCCTGTGCATGACGGCGGAAGTGAACGTAAAGCTGTTAAAGAGCGGGTTCGCCATAGATACTGCGCCCATGGAGGAGCTGATCACGGCGCTGCGGGAGGCTGAGGCGGCGGTAGCAGGTTCCTACTTCCCCGAGGATGCGCAGGCCGTTGCCAAATATGAGAATTGGAATCGAACCAATGACGTGATGCGGGATCTGCCGGAACTTCCGGCGCGGCTTCTGGGGACCGTGCGCATCGAGGCGGCGGACGGGCAGGATGCCAGCGTTCTGGAAGATTTCCATGCGGAGGGCGCAGCGCTCCGCCGGGCTTATGAGCGGGCGGGCGAGAGCTATGAGACGCTGATGACGGCGCCCAGAGCGGATCTGGGAGACAGCATCGAGAAGGCCTTCGGCAATGCGGAAGAGCTGCTGCGGGAGCTGGGAATCGAACCCACAGAGGAGAATCTCCGGACAGTACGCATTCTGGGCTATAATCACATGGAGATCAGCGAGGAGAATCTGGATCGTGTGAAAGAGGCGGACAGACAAGTGCATACGGTGATCGACAAGATGACGCCTGCGGCCACGCTGCAGATGATCCGGGACGGCGTCAATCCGCTGGAGCTTTCCTTTGCGGAGCTGAACAAATATTTTGACAATCTGCCGTCGGGATTTCAGGAGCAGGCCGTGAGCTACAGCCGTTATCTGTACGGTTTGGAACAAAACAAACAGATCACCCGGCAGGAGCGGGAGACCTATATCGGCGTGTACCGTCTGCTGAACCAGATCGAGAGAAAAGACGGAGCGGCCGTGGGCGCGGTGGTCAACACGCAGGCGGAGCTTCAGTTCGCAAATCTGTTGTCAGCGGTCAGAAGCGGGAAGTTCGGCCATATGGACGTGCGCGCCACGGATGAGCTGGGCGTGCTTCGGGAATTGGCGCAGAGGGGCGAGAGCCGTTCTATTTCCGAGCAGATTTCCGCAGGCTACGTGCGGCAGGAGCTGGAAGAGCTGCGACAGGTGTCGCAGGTTGATCAGGCCGCCTCAGCCATGCTGGAGCGGGGGGAACTGCCCGCAAGCGCCGAGAATCTGTTGGCCGCACAGGAACTTCTGCGGGATCCGAGAGGACCGTTCAAAGCGTTCCGGCAGCAGGGGCAGGAACGTGAGCCGGTACGGGAACTGTGGGAACAGCTCTCCGATAAAGAAGCTTTTCAGGAGGAATATGAGGAAACGATTGCCAGAATGCAGTCGGAGACGGAGGATTTCACTCTGAATCAGGCACAGAGCAGTCTGGACGTGCGGGCGTTTCGGATGGCGCACAGGCAGCTCAGCATCATGGGCAGTCTGTCCCACAGCGAGGAGTATATTCTGGAGATGCAGGTGGGAGAAGAAACGGCTGCGGTACATCTGAGGCTGGAGCAGGGAAGCGGCAGAAAGGGTGCGGTTTCCATTGCCGTGGACTATGGGGAGAGCGCCCATATCGAGGCCAATTTACAGGTGAAAAACGGCAGAGTGGAAGGATTTCTTCTGGGAAAAACCTCTCAGGAGGTTACGAAATTGCAGGAGACATCCGATATATTCTATAACTTGATCAACGAGAACACTTCCCTACAGTTGGAAGCGGTAAAATTACCTGTGGTAAGCAGAGGAAACATAAATATGACAGGGACGTCGGAAAATGGCAGCCAAGGGGAGACGCCTTCCCCGGATAACGGAACGCTGTATCGTGTTGCAAAGCTTTTTTTACAGGCAATCAGATGAGCTCCCCGATCGGGGGCAGAAAAGAAAAAGCGAGGTAATCTATGAGAATCAATTACAACGTATCGGCAATGCTATCGAACAATGCTCTGGCAAACAATGACAACGCCCTGTCGAAATCTTTGGAGCGGCTTTCCTCCGGATTAAAGATCAATCATGCAAAGGATAATCCCGCCGGTCTGGCCATGGCAAAGCGCATGAATGCGCAGATCAGAGGCCTTGACGCGGCCAATCAGAACGCCGGGGACGGCGTGTCCGTCATCGAGACGGCGGACGGAGCGCTCACGGAAGTGGCCGCCATGCTTCAGCGCATGAACGAATTGTCCGTGAAATCCGCCAATGGGACGATGACGCCGGAGGATCGGGAAACCATTCAGAGTGAGGTTGCCCAGCTGAAAGAGGAGATCACCCGTGTGTCCGAGACTACGGAGTTTAACGGACAGAAACTTTTGAACGGGGAATTTGCTTCCAGAGGATTTACGAATGACAATGACGTCAAAGTCAGTTCCTATAGCAGAGAAGTTCCCATCAAGGTTTATACCATCAGCAGCCTGACCGTATCCCCGAATGCGGACGGCGATCTGGAAGTGGTGGGAACCCCCGGGTTAGGGCCGGAATTTCCTGCGGACGCCAAAGTGGAGATGCGGGACAATCTACTGACCATCCGGGACAGCAACAGTTTTGAGATGGTTTTGGAAGTTCCGACGACGGGCGGCTCCTACACCGATCTGGAGGTGGACGTGACAGGAATCGGTTCCATGCGCTTGCAGGTCGGCTCTAACGAGGGGCAGGTGCTGGAGGTGGAGATTCCCGATATGTCTCTTCTGAACATGGGAATCGAGAATGTGGACGTAAGCACCAAAGCGGGAGCGGACGAGGCCATCGCCCGCATCGACGACGCCATTCAGTTTGTATCCAGCGTCCGCGGTAAACTGGGCGCTTATCAGAATCGTCTGGAATCCACCATCAACAGTCTGGACGTCACCAGCGAAAATATGACCGCCGCATACTCCCGTATCATGGATGTGGATATGGCGGAAGAGATGACGGAGTACACCACGAATCAGGTTCTCACACAGGCCGGAACATCCATGCTTGCACAGGCCAACGAGAGACCTTCGCAGGTATTGCAGCTTTTGCAGTGATCATTTGACGGTGACAGGGAAAAGGGGAAGAGAGCATGACCCGGGAATGTAAACAGCAGTTTACCCTGCGGATTGCGCAGGCAAATTCCACAGAGCTGATTGTGATTTTATATGAGATGATGCTCTGCTATCTGGACGAGGCGGAACAGGCCACGGAGGCGGGAGATTCCGCAGCGCTTGCGGAGGCGGTGCGCAAGAGCAGAGGGTGCCTGAATGAGTTGGAGCAGTCTCTGCATATGGAGTATGAGCCGGCGGCCAGCCTGTTGCAGCTCTATCTCTACTGTGCCAAGAAGCTTGTCCATGCACAGGCATGTAAAGAGGGAGCTTTGGACGAGATCCGCCGGATCATCAAACCGCTCCATGACGCCTATGAGCAGATTGCAGATCAAAATAAAGGCGGCCCTGTGATGGGAAATTCCCAGACTGTATATGCGGGCCTGACCTACGGGCGCAATACCTTAACCGAAAACATGGCTGACCAAGGTGCGAATCGGGGAATGCGCGTATGACGGCGCAGTTTCGCCCTGTTCCTGTGCGGCCAGCTCCGTGAGGTGGCGGTAGCGTTTTTGAAGCGCATTGATTTCATAAATATAGCTGTCGATCAGATCCACATCGACGGCGTTGTTAAAACCCGAGTAGGCGATCTCCAGCGCCTGCCGGGTTTTTTCTATGGATTCTTTCAGATTGAGCGTGGACAGCTCTTCCTGTACGGGCAGTACGGTGTTGGAACTCTGCTTATAAAATATCTTCATAGATTCTCCTTTTCCGGGCGGTTTGTCAGGCTGCGCCCCGGCATGACACTATGTACGCTGTGTTATTATCAGTATAAACATCCCATTAGTAAAATATTCCAAAAACGGAATTTTTGTGCAAAAGAATCATATGATATAGCAAGGACTAGGTATGGTGGATGCCGCTTGGCGGCAAAACAAGAGGGAAGATGCAGTACGGAAAAGGAATGTTGCCGATTATAGCGGTCTGTGTGCTGGTTCTGCTCATCGGAGCGGTGCGCAGTAAAATGGAGTGGCTTTTGAATGTGTTCATGCGCAGTATTCTGGGTACGGTGGCCATGTATTTTGTCAATTCCACTTTGGCGGGGGTCGGAATTTCTCTGGGCGTAGGGATCAACGCGGTGACGGTTTTGACATGCGGAATCCTTGGCGTACCTGGGTTTGTGGCACTTTACGGACTTGGAATCTACAAATTATTATAAATAATTACCAAAAATAATAATCTTTGACATTTATGCTTGCCAAAGAGAAATAATATGATATAATGACTTTATTCAAAGCGGGAAGCGGCGGATGCCGTTTCCGGTTCAAAACATCTCAAGGGACAGTTTTCGTCCCAACATTCCCATTTTTTGAATCAAAGCGTATGCAAAATAAGGCGTATGTAAAATGATGTAAAGGAGTTGATGAATTGACGGTATTATGTACAAGTCTTGGCGTGGTCTGTATTTTTGACTACAAAAAGCGGAAAATTCCCAATTCGGCGGTGGCGCTGATCTTCGCCGCAGGGCTGGCGGAACAAGCCTGCAAGGCGGGGTGGAAAGGGATGGCAATGTATCTGTTTGTGACGGCGGCAGCGCTCTTTGCTTTGTATCCGATCTTTCGGATCGGGGGGCTGGGGGCGGGAGACGTAAAGCTGCTCAGTGTCTGTGCGGGATACTTTTCTGTAAACCGCATCCTCTATTTTCTGTTTTTTTCTATGCTGTTTTCAGCGTTTTTTTCCATGATTCGATTGTTGAGGGAACGGAGCGTCCGCGACAGAATCGCTTATTTCTGCGCATATTGCATGGCGGTGGCACAAAGCGGCAGGTGGCGGCTGTATCTGCCGCAGGGGAAGACGGGGAGACTGGACGGCGTCTGTATGTCCGGTCCGATTCTGTGCAGCGTACTGATAGGATTGGGGGGATTATATTGAAGGAGCGAAAGGATTCCGTTCTGGTACTGTGCGACCGGGAGGAGGAGTATGCGCATCTGATGACGGAATATATCCGGGAATATATCCGGAAGCACGGGGAACGGCTCTGGAATGTGCATACCTACACGGACGTGGAAGAATTGCTGCGGGAGGAGAAGAACCGCTCTATTGATGTGATGGTGGTGGCGGAGCGGACTTATCAGGACAGACTGCGGGCGCTGCAGCCCCTGCGTACAATCATTTTGAACGAGAGCGGGCTGCTGAAGCTGGACGAGTTCGTCAATGTGGATAAGTACCAGCAGGCTCAGGATGTATTGCAGAGTATTCTGGAGGTGTATCTGGAGATTGCGGACGTGGAAGTCCCCCGCATACAGGGGAACGGAAATACGCGCTTGATCGGAATCTACTCTCCGGTGCGGCGGTGTATGCAGACAACGTTTGCACTCACGATGGGGCAGTTGATCGGGGAGAAATACCGGACGCTGTATCTGAATTTTGAGCATTATGTGGGTATATCCGAGCTGGCGGCGGAGACGGGAGCCAGAGACTTGGCGGATCTGCTGTATTTTCTGATGGCAGAGAAGGAAAAATTCCGCCTGCGCCTACAGACGATCGTGCGCCATAAGGGAAGTCTGGACTATGTGCCGCCCATGAAGTCGGGACAAAATCTGCTCTCCGTGCCGCCCAAAGAGTGGATGCGGTTCCTGCAGCGGATCGAGGAGCTGGGGGAATACGACTATGTGATTATGGATCTAAGCGAAAGTATGCAGGGGCTGTTTGATCTGCTCCGCTCTTGCAGTAAAGTCTTTACGCTGACCAAAGAAGACCGGATCGCACAGGGAAAACTTGCCGAATACGAGCGGATTCTCGGCGCTTATGCCTATGAGGACGTGCTTGTGAAAACCTGTAAATGCACTCCGCCGCAGGTGCGCAGGATTCCGGAAGAGCTGGAACAGTACACAAAGGGGGAGATGGCCGATTATGTGCGGGGACTTCTGGGAGAGATCTGCGGGGATAGGGGATAGGAAATAGGAGATCGGGAATCCGGGAATCGGGAATCAGAAATAGAAAATCGGAAATTGGAAATCGGAAATCGGGAACCGGGAATCGAACACCGGGGATAGCGGCAAAGCCATATGCCGGCTTGAGAACAGAGAAGGACGGGGGTGCAGAAGACGGTGGAATATCGGAAACTGAAAAAAGAATGGAAAGAGGAATTAAAAAGTGCGGTGCAGGAGCGCATGGGCTATGGAAAGGATTACAGCGATGAGGAAGTGGACGAGCTGATCGACGAGACGCTGTTGGAACAGGAGCTTCTCAGCCTGTGTCCCGTGGAGAGCAGGAGAGTTTTGAAACGGGAAATTTATGACGCGCTGAGGGGATTGGACATTTTACAGAGTTTTGTGGACGACAGCTCGGTGACGGAGATTATGATCAACGGTACCAATCCTATTTTTGTGGAGCAAGACGGCAGATTACGGGAGTTGGAAACACGCTTTGATTCGGTGGAGAGGCTGCAGGATGTAATACAGAAGATTGTGGCTGGCTGCAACCGGGTGGTAAACGAGGCCTCGCCGATTGTGGACGCCAGACTCTCCAACGGTTCCCGCGTCAACATTGTCATGAAGCCGATTGCCTTGAACGGGCCGATTGTGACAATCCGGCGGTTTCCCGACCATCCGATTACAATGGAACAGCTTGTGCATATGGGGGCAGTCTCCGGCGAGGCTGCGGGATTTCTGCAGAAATTGGTCCGAGCCGGATATAACCTGTTTATCAGCGGCGGGACGGGCAGCGGGAAGACGACGTTTTTGAATGCATTGTCCGCCTATATCCCCCGGGAGGAGCGGGTGATTACCATAGAGGACAGCGCGGAACTGCAGCTGCAGGACATTCCCAATCTGGTGCGTCTGGAGACGCGCAGCGGCAATGTGGAGGGCTGTCGGGAGATCACAATCCGGGAACTGATCCGCTCGTCCCTGAGGATGCGGCCGGACAGAATCATTGTGGGAGAGGTGCGGGGAGCGGAGGCTTTTGATATGATGCAGTGCCTCAATACGGGACACGATGGAAGTATGTCCACCGGACATGCAAACAGCGCGGAGGATATGTTGTCCCGCCTAATGAACATGGTGCTGATGGGGATGGATCTGCCTCCGGCTGCAATTCGGCAGCAGATTGCTTCGGGGCTGGATGTAATCATACATTTGGGGAGACTGCGGGACAAATCCAGAAAAGTACTGGAGATTACGGAAGTGACGGGATACGAAGGGGAACGGATCTGCTTAAATCCTCTGTATGTCTTTGAGGAGCAGGGGGAGGATGCGGACGGAACCGTCCGGGGCGTCTTAAAGAAGAAGGGAGGATTGCGTTGTGAACACAAACTTAAAGCGGCGGGATTATCGCAGATACCGGTGGACGGCGAAGGAACTTGTGCTTGAGATGATAAAAGCCGTGGCGGTGGTATCTCTGCTGGCCTATTTTTTCTATCGAAGCGTCTGGGCGGCGATTCCCCTCTCGGCGGTGGGCGTCTGTTTCTTCCTGAAGGAACGGGAGCGGAAGGGGAAGCAGTGCAGAGAAGAATTGAACGCACAGTTTAAGGAATGCATTCTCTCGGTGGCGGCTTCGCTGAAAGCGGGATATGCGGTGGAAAACGCGTTTCTGGAAAGCCGGGGTGATATCAAACTTTTGTATGGGGAGGAATCCTATCTGTATGCGGAGCTGGAATGTATCCGCAGGGGGCTTGTCATCAACATAACCTTGGAGGAGCTTCTGGCAGATCTGGCAGTGCGCAGCGACAGCGACGATATTCGCCAGTTTGCACAGGTTTTTGCCATAGCCAAGAGGAGCGGCGGGAATCTTCCGGAGATTATGCAGACCACGGCGCTTTTGATCGGACGGAAGATGGATGCGGAGCAGGAGATCCGGACGTCGCTGAGCGGCAGACAGATGGAGCAGACCGTCATGAAGTTGATGCCTTTCGGCATTTTGCTCTATATCGGCAGCAGTTATCCGGGATATTTTGACAGCTTATATCACGCGCCACAGGGAATTGCCATTATGACAGGCTGTCTGGCGGTTTATCTGGCGGCCTATGTCATCGGAGACAAAACGCTGGAAAAGATCGCCGCAAAAATGAGATAGGGGGTGTGGGCGTGAAGCGGACGGACAGAGCAATGAGAGCGTTATACAGATGGCTTCAAAGGTGCAGGGGCTTCATCCGTCCCGGCGTGAGGCGGGATTTGGAGCGGCTGTATCCCGGGGAAGACCGGGAGAGGATCTGTCAGGAATACTATATCGGGAAACTGAAAAAATCCCTGTTGTTGATTGCCGCGGGATGCATACTGGCCGTCCTTTTGGCTCTGCGCGCTTCGGGAGAGCGGAGGATGGAGCAGGAGGGCATGGTAAAGAGGGGTGACGTGACAGAAGAGGGCAGGAATGTGACGGTGGAAACGGTGATCGGAGACAAGAGGGAACGGTTTGAAATCCGGATGGAGCCACGGCAGCTGGATGAGGAAGAAATCGAGATCTGTTACCGGGAGTTTGCCGGAAAGCTCCCGCAGCTGATTGCGGGTGAAAATTCGTCTCTGGGGGAGGTGGTGTCCGATCTGGATCTTTGGGAGGCATATGAAGATTATCCGTTTATCGTAGAGTGGCAGAGCGGAGACGCGGACTGCGTCACGTCGGCGGGAAAGGTCAGGCGGGGCAGGGAAGCGCGAGAGGTGGAATTAAAGGCGAGGATCTCCTATGGGGAGCGGGAGTGGACGGACTTTCTGACAGTCAGCGTACCTGCGGAGGAATTGACATCCGAGGAACGGCAATACCGGGATTTGGAGGATGTGCTTCTACTCAGTGAGGCGGAGAGCCGCGGGGATGAATATTGGACTTTGCCTGAGACGTTAAACGAAATTTCGCTGCAATGGCATATGGTGGTGGAGGACTATAGTCTGGCCGTGTGGGCGGGCGCGGTGGCTCTCGGCGTGCTGATCTATATTCTGGGAGACCGGGATCTGCACGAACAGGTGCAGAAGCAGAAGGACGCCATCAAGCGGGAATATCCGGATATTGTCCACAGACTGGCGCTATATCTGGGAGCGGGCATGACGCTGCAGGGGGCTTTGGGTAAAATGGCCTCGGAATACGAACAGCGGAGAGAGGCGGGGCTTCCCTTGAATCCAGCCTATGAGGAATTGGTTTTCACATGCCGAGAGCTGAAATCCGGCGTGTCGGAGAGCAAAGCCTACGAGCATTTCGGCAAAAGAATCGGCTTGCAGGAATATATCCGGCTCAGTACCTTGATGACACAGAATCTGAAAAAGGGAAGCGATTCTTTGCTCCCAAGGCTTCGGGAGGAGGCGGATAACAGCTTGTCGGAACAGATTCGGGAGGGCAGGAAGCTGGGCGAAGAAGCCTCCACGAAACTGCTGGTTCCCATGGTGATGATGCTGGGGGTGGTGATGGTGATGGTAATCCTTCCGGCATTCGGTTCGCTGGGGCTGTGAGAAGAGGAGGACAGCGATGAAAAAGCAGGAATCAGGAAATTGAGATCAGGAGGTGAGAGAAAGGAGGTGAGATCAGTGAAGTGAGATTTAGAAGGCAAGATTAGGAGCTGAAATTAGGGAGCTGGAGTTAGGAAGCTGGAATTAGAGAGCGACCGATTGGTAACTGCAATCACAAAAGGAATAGGCGATTGCGAAACTCCAATTTGCAAAGAGTCATTGTGCAATCTGCACAATTCGGATTGCGAAAAATATCGTTTTGCAAACGTCTAACAAAAGGAAAATGTAGAGGAGGAAAACAAGATGAACGATGGTATCAGACAGAAAAATGCAGGAAGTGAATTAAAAAACTGGAAACAGCTGTTTGCGGAGGAAGACGGCATGGGAACCGTGGAGATCATTTTGATTATCGTGGTGTTGGTGGGACTGGTTCTCATTTTTAAGGAGCAGATCACCTCGATCGTGGAGTCGATTTTCTCAAAAATCACGAAGCAGACAAACAAATTCTAAGACGGAGGCGGCGGATGGATGAGACAACCAAAACGGGACAAGGCCAGGCGGGTGCGTATTTGACCGTGTATCTTACGCTTACGATGACGATCGTCCTATCGCTTTGTCTGGCCTTGATTGAAGGTGTGCGGCAAAACGCTGTTTTTCTGGAGGCGCAATGTGTGACGGATATCGGGTTAAACAGCATTCTGGCGGAATATCACAGGGAGCTTCTCGCGCAGTACAATCTTTTTGCCATTGATTCTTCCTATGGGAGCGTTTTGCCGCAGACAGCCGCCACCGCAGAGCATCTCAGAGAATATGTGGAGAAGAATTTATCTTCCGAGGATGTGTTCATGGACTGGCTTTTGTACAGGGATTTTCTGGGAATACGGCCGGAGTCTGTTGAGGTGACAAGAGTGTCGATTTTGACGGATGAAAAGGGGGCGGTGTTTAGAAAGCGCGCGGCGGAAGCGCTGTGGGATGATTTGAATCTGAATTTGTTTCAGGAACTGCAGCAATGGATGCAAGTCGTGGAATCGGAACAGCTCATGGAGAGAGACGTCTTGTCGGAAAAGGAGAAATTGGATAAAAAGTTGGATTCCTATAACGGAAAGACGATTCAGATTTCAGAGACGGAATGGATTGACGTAGAAGTGGTAAACCCTACCGCTGCATTAGAGAAAAAGAGGAAGGACGGAATCCTAAAATGGGTTGTCGATGATCCCGGAGCGTTGTCGGAGAAGCGCATTTCGACCAGTAATTCCATTCTCACAAGAATGGCGATCGGCAAGATCAATCAAGGGAATATCGAGATTGAAAAGCCGGAGGAAGCGGAGAAGCTTTTGGAACGATTTCTTTTTCAAGAATATCTGATGCGCTATATGGGGTATTACGGTGCGGAGGACGAGGAGAGCGCCCTGACTTATCAGATTGAGTATTTGATTATGGGTAAAACAGGCGATTATGAGAATTTACAGAGCGTGGTCAATCAGATTTTTACCATACGGGAAGCCGCCAATCTCATATACCTGCTCTCCGATCAGGAGAAATGCGCCGCGGCGGAGGTTGTGGGGACTGTGCTGGCCGGAGCGATGGGAATTCCGGAGGCCGGGGTGCTGTTAAAGATGATTCTGCTGTGCGGATGGTCATTTGCAGAAAGTCTTTATGATATGGAATGTCTGATGGCGGGAGAGCGCGTGGTATTACAAAAGACGTCCGACACATGGCATTATAATTTGGAGAGCGCGTTAAAATTGTCGAAAGTGGAGAGGGGAAGTCAAACCGGGGGATTGTCCTATGCGGATTATCTTAGAATTCTGCTGTGGCTGCAGCCGGAAGAGACACTGACCGCCCGGGCTATGAATATGGTGGAGACGGATATCCGGCAGACTCCCGGCAACGCGTCTTTCCGTCTGGACGGCTGTCTGGACACCGTGGAAGCCTGTGTAGGGATCAAGAGTGTGTACGGTTATACCTGTGAGATTACCGGGTGTAAAAGCTATGCCGCGGAATAGAGAACGGCAAAACAAAATCAAAGCAAAATAGGCGATTGCGAAACGATATTTTTTCGGAATCCGAATTGTGCAGATTGTATATTCATAAGCAGACCCTAGCGAACCGCTGGCACTTAGATGCTGTATTTTAGCATCTTATGTGCCGTTGCGGTGAGGTGGGAGCGAAAGCGGGTCTGCGTTGAATGTGTAATTTGCACAATGACTCTTTGTAAATTAGAGCGTTTCGCAAACGCCTATCAAAGCAAAATATGGAAAGGAGGCGGGCGGCGATGCCTTTTTTATGGAATATCATAAGTCATATTACTGTGAAACTGTTGACAAGATTCAAAAGTCCTTCTCCAAAGCATAGGAATCATACCGTCCTCGGATATTTCATAGAGAGGGCATCGTTGCCTGCCTTTTTAGGGAAAAAGCTTTCTGCGGGCATGACTGTAGAGGCGTCGATTGTACTGCCGCTTTTCTTATTCTTTTTTGTGAATCTGGGAAGTGCCATGGAGATGATCCGGCTGCACGGAAATCTGCAGCTCGCGTTGTGGGACGTGGGGAACCGTATGTGTGTCTATGGGTATGCCCTAAACGATCAGGACAGAATAGCGGACAGCGCCGGAGAGGAAAGCACCGCTGGTGGGACTGGCGGTGCTGGTGGGACTGACGGTGCCGATGGGGCTAGCGGAGCAGGAGAGGACTGGCGGCAGGAATTAGGCGATATTGTCTGGTCCTACACATATGTAAAGAGTCAGGTGGTAAATTATGCGGGAGAGCGTTATTTGGAGTCATCCCCCTTAAACGGAGGCGTGGGCGGGCTGGCATTTTGGGAGAGCGATGTGCAGAAAGATGTGCAAGGAGATGCGCAGGGGGATGGGTTAGAAGGAGCTTCCGGAGACATTTTGGATCTTATCATGACTTATCAGGTATCGCCGTGGCTGCAGATCCCTTTTGTGCGGCCGTTTCGGATGTCCAACCGCTATTACGGAAGATACTGGACCGGGTATGAACTGCAGGCGGATGCGGGGGAGCCGGGGAGTGCGGAAGACGGAAGCGATGTGGTATATGTGGCGGAAAACGCCAGCGTATATCATGAAAGGCGGGATTGTACACACCTACAGCTTCGGATTAGGAAAGTGACCTTGGATGAAGTCGGGGATATCCGAAACGGGAGCGGCGCGCGGTATCAGCTGTGTTCCAAGTGCAAGAACCATGGTTTACGGGGATTTGTTTACATTGCTTACGAAGGCAACGCTTACCATTATGACGGACAGTGTTCCGGATTAAAACGGACGGTTTATACCATTCCCCGGCAGCAGGCGTCGCAATACAGGCCGTGTTCAAGATGCGCCCTTGTACCATGAGTTCTCCATAGTTACGGTAAGTATGGACACTTGGCCGTTCTATGCTTCGGATCAAACGATTATGTATGGCCGATGGGCGGAGGTAGAGGTAAATTATGCGGGAATTAATATTTTTATGCTATTTGGCGGTTTTGTCCGTATTTGATTGGCGGGAAAGAAAAGTTCCTTTGCTTTTGTTGGGAGGAGGCGGAATTTTGGCGCTGGCAGATGCTGCCAGCCGGATGATACGGAGTCCGCAGGATCTGGAGTGGCTGTTTTTGGCGGCGCTTTTGAGTTGTATACCGGGACTTTTTTTGCTTGCCACGGCACGGCTGACAGGAAAAGCGGGGTATGGGGACGGTCTGGCGCTGTTGAATACAGGTCTCTTTACGGATTACAAGACAGGCATCTTCCTGTTGTGCATAAGTATGCTGCTGATGTCATTCTTTGCCGTGGGCATGGCGGCGGTGAAGAAAGCGGGAAGATCTACCAAGCTGCCCTATCTACCGTTTTTGGCGGCGGCTTACGGTGCGCATCTTTTTATATTGTCTATGGAGTAAAGACCTAGAATAGAGTGTGCGGTGTTTATGCCGGAAGCGGAATCAGGTTCCGTTGCTTCAGAACGGGAGAAGCGTATGGGAAAGGTAGGAAAACAGATGGGAAAAGTAGGGAAACGGATGCGGAAGGTCGGGAAAACAGATGGGAAAGGCAGGGAAACAGATGCGAAGGTCGGGAAATTCATATGGAAGGATGACGGTGGAAACGATAGAAAGGCAGATGCGTATTTTACCGTGGAGGCTGCGCTGGTGATGCCTTTCGTAATCGGAGCCGTGCTGGTAACGGTCTATCTGTTGTTTTTTCAATACGATCGGTGCCTTATGGAACAGAATGCGGGAAAAATCATTCTGTGGGGATGCGCGCGGCATAATGAGGACAATAGCGGGCTGGTTGCGCAGCTGTCGGAACTGGCTCGGCAGAAAGACGAACGCTATCTTTCTTGGAAGGCGGAGGATACTCAAATTGTTCTAAAGGGCAATCGTCTTACCGTTCAGTGTTCCGGAGAATTGATTTTTCCGTTTTCGGGGGAGCTGTTTGGGTTTGGGGACGGCGTATGGGAGAGCGAGGTCTCCTATGAGGGTCATCGGGTAAAACCGGTAAATTTTATCAGAAATTGCAAAAGAATAACGGGAGGAAAGTAAATGTTAGAGACAGAATTTATCAGAAATCTGCACTGTAATTATGAGAGGGTTCATCTGCCCGAGAGGCCGGATGACCAGAGATACCAGTATTGCATCCTGACCAGAGGAGGGATCAGGGGGCTGCTTCCCTGTAGTCTGCGTTATATCAACGGACAGGCCTATCTCTATTATGACATTACATCAAGGCAGAATGTGGCGCAGTTGTACGCAAAGCAAGTCATCGATAGGGAATGGATAAAGGACTTTTTCTGGAGTTATCGCCAAGTGCGAAGGGAACTGGGCAGATTTCTGCTGGATGAGGAAAATATTCTGGTCTATCCGGAGCAGATTTTTCAGGATTTGAGCAGCCATAATTTTATCTTTTTGTATCTGCCCTATTATGGGGAGGAAAACGGCAATGAGAACGGCATGATGAAATTTCTTGAATTTGTGCTGGGGCATATGGATTATGAGGACGAGAAATTGGTGGAATGTATGTATTCCATGTATGAGCAGTATGAGAAGAACGGCTCCGTCTATTTACAGGAAAAGATTTTTGAGGATGCGGCACAGCTGGATGCCAACGGGGAAGCCGCTTGTGCGCTGGAGGAGGAAAGCCGGATGGAAGAGGAAGGTTCGGAGGAGGCGGGCAAAATCGTTTCGTTACCGATCGTGCCGGAAGAATTGTTCAAACAGGAGAAAAAGGGATTGCTGGGGCGGCTGAGCGGAAGAAGGAAAAAGCAGGAAGAGCAGAAAGCGTCGTACAGGGAGAGTATGCTGGCGGCCATGGAGGGACGTGCCGTGGCGGAGAAAAATCCGTATGAGGAAGAAGAGTACGGAAAGACCGTTTATGTGGAACAAACGGAGAAAGGCACGGTTTTACATAAATTGTATACACCCGACGGCAGAGTGGCCATACAGTTGGAAAAGGAGAGTCTCACTATAGGAAAACAAAAGGGCGAGGTAGATCTGGTGCTGGAGGATGAATCGGTCAGCAGATTACATGCCAGAATCTATCTGGAGAATCAGATGGTTTATCTGGAAGATCTGAATTCTACCAACGGAACCTTTAAAAACGGCCTGCGTCTGCAGCCCTATGAAAAGCGCAGATTGGAGGAGGACGACGAAATCCGGTTTGGAAAAATTCTGTTTGTTTACCGATGATTTTATCTTTTTCCAAAATATTTCAGTAATATTTCGTTGGCATATCCGAAATGCTTTGCTATAATTTATATCAGAGTCCGGAAAATCCGCAGAATGCTTTCAAGACAAGCGGGCAGGTATCCTGAGTTGATTCGGATGTGTAGGTATCTTGAGTCGATTCGGATGGCGATTGACGCACAGGGGTAAGAAGTGGTACATTTAGTAAGGGTTTCGGATGCGGACGGGAAGAGGGTGATGCGGTTGTCGAGAAGATATAGGAATATACCATATGTCTGTATCCTTCTGGTGGCGGTCAATGTCATTGTCTTTTTCCTGAGTCTGCTGGGCGGGAATGTGTGGCACTATCTGGGGGGCGTGCAGCGGACGGGCATCGTACTCCGGCATGAGTATGGAAGGCTGCTCTGGGCGATGTTTTTACATGCGGACACGGCGCATCTGTTCAACAATATGATCGTTCTGTTTTTTCTGGGGGCGATGATTGAGGAGGAGGTCGGACATATCTGCATTGCAGTCGTCTACTTTGTGTCGGGGATCGGCGGAAATGTGGTATCTTTGATCGGCAAAGTGATGAGCGGGAGCAATAGCCTTTCGATCGGCGCCAGCGGGGCGGTTTTTGGCCTGACCGGACTGCTTCTGGCATTGGTTTTGTTTTTGCCGGGATATCAGGAAAAAGTATCTCTGGTAAGAGTGGCATTGCTGATTTTATTGTCTTTATACGATGGATTTGCGCGTGACAGCGTGGATTATATGGCTCATTTGGGCGGATGTGTTGTGGGATTTCTGGCCGGTTCCGGTTTTGTTCTGGCGCGGAATCTGTGGCGCAGAAAAACGCAGCAAATAATAACGGATTGAGGAAGCCGCATATGCGGCGGAATGCGAGGCAAGTTTGAATATTAATATTTACTATGGTGGAAGAGGAATTATTGATGACCCTACCGATTATGTCATCAATAAGATGCAGGAGGTACTGGAGGAGCTGCGTGTGAACGTGACGCGGTACAATCTGTATGAGATGAAAAATACGATTCCCACGCTGCCCCAGACATTGAAAGAGGCGGACGGAATTATTCTGGCCACTACGGTGGAATGGTTTGGATTGGGAGGATACATGCAACAGTTTCTGGACGCGTGCTGGCTGTACGGGGACAAGGAGTGCATCGCAAAAGTTTATATGTGTCCTGTCGTGATGTCCACAACTTACGGAGAGCGGGAGGCGAAGCTGGATCTGGCCAATGCATGGGAAATTTTGGGAGGACTTCCCTGCAGCGGTATCTGCGGCTATATCGAGAACACGGTCGCACTGGAGATGAATGAAAATTATGTCCAGATCATCGAGAAGAAAGCCGAGAATCTGTATCGTACCATCAATCAGCGGGCGGCGAATTTTCCGGCCAGCAATCAGGCAGTCCGGCAGAAAATTGCCGTGTCGCAGACGATCAGCCTGTCCCCGCAGGAGACGGAGCAGTTATCCCGCTATGTCTCGGACGACAGGTATGTACAGCGTCAGAAAGAAGATATTCAGGAACTGGCAAGTCTCTTCCGGGATAAGCTGAGCCAGAGCAGTGAGAATGAAGAAGAATATATTTCCGAGTTCAAAAAAATTTATAAACCGCAGGCCGGGTGTCAGGCTGCCTGTGTCATCCATATCGAGGAGAGAAGCAAGGCGCTTGTCCTGCATATCGCGGGGGCTGATTTTGAATGTGAATACGGCGCTTGCGAACAATCGGATATGGTGATGAATACCGGGCGCGGAACGCTGGAGGATATTGTAAACGGACGCATGACTTTCCAGAGAGCGTTTATGTCCGGAGCGATGACCATAAAGGGCGATATGAAGCTTTTGCGAATGCTGGATCAGGTTTTTCCTTTTGAAGACGCCAAAAAATAGAAAAGAAAGAGAACTCTAAAACGATCTGTGGAGGTGCATCATGGTAAAAGAAGATTGTATTTTTTGTAAAATTGCAAACGGGGAGATTCCTTCCAAAACGATCTATGAGGATGAGCATTTCCGTGTGATTCTGGATTTGGGTCCGGCTACCAGAGGACATGCGTTGGTTCTCCCGAAATCCCATGCGGACAATCTCTATGAGCTGCCCGACGAAACGGCCGCGCGTCTCCTTCCGACGGCGAAAACGGTTGCGGTGAAACTGCGGGACAAGCTGCAATGTGACGGCTTGAATCTGGTGCAGAATAATGGAGAGACCGCAGGGCAGACGGTTATGCATTTTCATTTGCACATGATTCCGCGGTATGAGAAAGACGGGCAGGAGATCAACTGGGTTCCCGGGAAGCCTTCTCCCGAGGAGCTTGACGCTGTTCTGCGGCAGATTACGGAATAAAAGAGTACGGGATAGATGAGAATACTCAACGGGGAGAACACCTATGAGAACGATCGACGTCAGCGTTATCACGGACAACTTGAAAGAGATGTGCATTGAGGCGAATCATTTTCTCTCGGAGGACATGCAGGAGGCTTTGCGGATGGCAGCCGCGCAGGAAAAAGCGCCTCTGGGCAGACAGATTTTGGAACAGTTACAGGAAAATCTGCAGATTGCCGGGACAGATTTGATTCCCATCTGTCAGGATACCGGAATGGCGGTAGTCTTTTTGGAAATCGGTCAAGATGTGCATTTTGTGGGAGGAATTTTGGAGGACGCGGTGAATGAAGGCGTGCGGCGCGGTTATGCGGAAGGCTATCTGCGCAAGTCTGTGGTCAGAGATCCGATCTACAGAGAGAACACCAAAGACAATACCCCGGCGGTGATTCATTACCATATGACGGCCGGGGAACAGGTAAAGATCACGGTTGCCCCCAAGGGTTTCGGAAGCGAAAATATGAGCCGTGTATTCATGCTCAAACCTGCGGACGGCATAGACGGGGTAAAACAGGCGGTTCTCACCGCAGTTCGCGACGCAGGTCCCAACGCCTGTCCGCCTATGGTGGTGGGAGTGGGAATCGGCGGTACTTTTGAAAAATGTGCATTGATGGCAAAACAGGCGCTTACCCGTCCCGTCGATACGCATTCCGAGATTCCTTATGTGAGAGAGCTGGAGGAAGAGCTGTTGGAGAAAATCAACGGTTCCGGTATAGGACCCGGCGGCTTGGGCGGAAGCACTACGGCCTTTGCGGTCAATATCAATACTTATCCCACGCATATTGCAGGTTTGCCGGTGGCGGTTAATATCTGCTGCCATGTGAACCGCCATGCGGTGAGAGTGATCTAAGGGGAGGCTGTACAACGATGGATAAATATATCAAGGTTCCTTTCGACCCGGCGGATGCGTCAAGTCTTTGTGCGGGGGATTACGTCTATCTGACCGGAACGATTTATACGGCTCGGGACGCCGCCCACAAGCGCATGTATGACGCTTTGGAAAAAGGAGAAGCCCTGCCGTTTGAAATGGAAAACAATGTGATTTATTATATGGGTCCGTCGCCTGCCAGAGAGGGCAGGGCGATCGGATCCGCAGGTCCCACCACGGCCAGCAGAATGGATAAATATGCTCCGAGTCTGCTGGATTTGGGGCTGAAAGGCATGATTGGAAAAGGAAAGCGTTCCGAGGCGGTAAAGAATGCCATTGTGCGGAACGGCGCCGTCTATTTTGCCGCTGTAGGAGGCGCGGGTGCGCTTCTTTCCCGGGCGATTACGGAGTCAGAGGTAATTGCTTATGATGATTTGGGAACGGAGGCTGTGCGCAGACTTACGGTGGAGAATTTCCCTGTGATCGTGGTGATTGACGCTCAGGGCAATAATCTGTATGAGACTGCGATTCGGGAATATAGAACGGAGGAAGCTTAAGCAAAGGAAATCAGATAAAAAAATCAGATAAGGGAAATCAGGCAAAGAAAATCAGATAAAAAATCCGGCAATAAAAAACAGCAATATCCGCAAAGATATTGCTGTTCCAATCTGGCAGAGTGAACGGAGAAAGAGGGATTTGAACCCTCGCGCCGGTTGCCCGACCTACACCCTTAGCAGGGGCGCCTCTTCGACCTCTTGAGTATTTCTCCTTAATCCGAACTGCGGCTCTGCCAATATGCTGTTGTGGCCACCTCACTCGGTGACGCACAAATTATTATACAAAAGAAGTATATGTTTGTCAATCTATTTTTATAAATCCTTTTGCAGAATTCTTTGCAGAATTGTCTGTAATCCAAACTTATTCCGATCCAGATCTCTAAAATCCAGCGAATCTGTTTATAAATATTTTAGGATTATATTCGAGGTTTTTTACACATTTGGGAAATGGAGTGTGTTATAATCTGGAAAAGAGGAGATGTCCGTATGAAATTTAAGACACGTTTGCAGGTAACTTTTCTCAGTATCATTTTTCTGCCGTTATTTTTGACCACGATGGCTTTTGTCGTGATTGCGCTCTATTTGACAAATGTCCGTCAGGGCATTGGAATCCGCGAGATGGATTATGCCATGATGGCCGACAATCTGCAGGAGTTTGTCAATACTACCGACAAAGCTTATTACGTGCTTTTGGAACAGCTGCGCACAGACCCGCTGAGGCTGGAGGACAAAGAATATTTGGAGCGTATCAACAATGAGGTGTCCAGAAAATCTACCTATCTGATCGTGCGGAAAAATGATGAAATCTATTATGCCGGAAATGAGGCGGCGGCCAAGAAGATTTTCCCGATGCTTCCCGAATACGGGGAAGAACCATTGGCGGAGGAGACAGGATATTATTTTAATAATCTGGAAAAGTTTGTGAAAAAAATCGATTTTCGTTTTTCGGACGGCAGCGACGGCAGCATATTTGTCGTCACAAAAATGAATTCTCTGATCTCCCGGCATCTGCTTGTCGATATGTCGGTGGCGATCTGCCTGATCTTGATTTTTACGAGCGTTATGCTGACACAGTGGATCCAAAAAGGGGTGTTTACGCCCATCGATCGCTTGAATATTGCCATGCAGAAAATCAAAGAGGGAAAATTTGATTATGCGCTGCAGACCGACGAGAAGGGGGAGATCGGCGATCTCTACCGCAGTTATGAGGATATGCGGCTGCAGTTAAAGGAATCCATTGAGGAGAAACAGGAGAACGAGACGCGAAACAAGGAGCTGATCAGCAATATTTCCCATGATCTCAAGACGCCTATCACCGCCATCAAAGGCTATGTGGAAGGTATTATGGACGGTGTGGCCGATACCCCGGAGAAGGTGGACAAGTACATTAAGACCATCTACAATAAGGCCAATGATATGGACAAGCTGATTAATGAGCTGACTGTGTATTCCGGCATCGACAACAACCGCATTCCTTATAATTTCCACCGTATCAACGTGGCAGACTATTTCGGTGACTGCGTGGAGGAAGTAGGGCTGGAATTGGAATCCAAGAATATCAAGCTCAATTACTCCAATATGGTGGAAACTGACACGGTTGTCATTGCTGATCCGGAACAGATGAAAAAGGTTATCAATAATATTATCAGCAACAGTGTAAAATATATGGATAAACCGCAGGGTTCCATCGACATACGCATTTTAGATGCGATTGATTCCATCCGCGTGGAGATCGAGGATAACGGAAAGGGAATTGCCCAGAAAGATCTACAGAAGATTTTTGAACGCTTTTACAGGACGGATGCGTCGCGCAATTCGGCTCAGGGCGGAAGCGGGATCGGGCTTTCCATTGTGAAGAAGATCATCGAAGATCACGGAGGGTATATCTGGGCCACGGGCAAGGAGGGCGAGGGAACCTGTATCCATTTTGTACTGCGCAAATATATCGAGCTGCAGGCGGGAGCATAGCAGGAGCATAACAAGGAGGAAAACATAAATGAGCAAGATTTTAATTATTGAGGACGAAGAGGCGATCGCCGATCTGGAAAAGGATTATTTGGAACTGAGCGATTTTGAGGTGGATATCTGCAACAGCGGCGATCAGGGTCTCAAAGCGGCGGTGGAGGGAAACTATGATCTGATTATTCTGGATCTGATGCTGCCCGGGATGGACGGGTTTGAGGTCTGCCGGTGTATCCGGGAGGAGAAAAATATTCCGATTCTTATGGTTTCCGCCAAAAAAGACGATATTGACAAAATCCGCGGTCTGGGGCTGGGGGCAGACGACTATATGACTAAGCCGTTCAGCCCCAGCGAGCTGGTGGCGCGGGTGAAAGCGCATATGGCCAGATATGAGCGTTTGGTGGGTACCAATGCGAGACCTCAGAATGATATTGTGGAGATCCGCGGCATCCGTATTGATAAGACGGCGCGCCGTGTTTATGTGGACGGCGAGGAGCGCACTTTTACCACTAAAGAATTTGATCTATTGACGTTTCTTGCAGAGAATCCGAATCATGTGTACACCAAAGAGGAATTGTTCCGGGAGATTTGGGATATGGATTCTATCGGCGATATTGCCACTGTGACCGTACACATTAAGAAAATCCGGGAAAAAGTGGAAAAGGATACTGCAAAGCCTGAGTATATTGAGACAATCTGGGGCGTTGGATACCGCTTTAAGGTGTGACGGAGTTGCAGTAGGGAAACGCTGATTTAATCAGTGCTTCCTTAGAAAAGCGGGTTTGGGCGTCGTATGGCGGTGGAGAGGGAAAGTATGAGAATAGCGATTATCGGCATGGGGAATATGGGAGCCAAATATTGTAAAATGATTGCGGAAGGCGGTGTACCCGGTATGGAGGTGGTGGCGGCCACAAGAGTCCGCGAGGACAGGATGGCGGCATTAAGGGATCTTCTGCCGTCGGGATTCCCAATTTATCAATCGGGAGATCTGCTCTATGCGGCTTATGACAGAGGCGAACTTTCTCTGGATGCGGTGTTGATTGTCACGCCCCATTATTCCCATGAGGATCTGGCGGTGAAGGCGTTTCAGAGAGGATTGCATGTATTGTGTGACAAACCGGCGGGAGTCTATTCCAGACAGGCAAGAAATATGGCGGAGCAGTATTGTTTGGCGGCGGAACACAATCCGTCTTTACAGTATGGATTTATTTTTCACCAGAGAACGTTTCCTGTATACCGCAGGTTAAAAGAAATTGTGGAGAGCGGTCAGTACGGGAAAATCAAACGCATGAGCTGGATGATAACCGATTGGTATCGGCCGGATGCTTACTATCAGTCTGATGCGTGGCGGGCGACCTGGTGCGGGGACGGCGGCGGAACGTTGTTAAATCAATGCCCCCACAATCTGGATTTGCTGCAATGGATCTGCGGTATGCCCCGGAGGGTGCAGGGCTTCTGCCATGAGGGGAAATTTCATCCGATTGAAGTGGAGGATGAAGTGACCGCTTATTTCGAGTGGGAAAACGGAGCCACGGGAGTGCTGGTGGCGTCCACGGGGGAGGCTCCGGGAGTAAACCGACTGGAAATTGCGATGGATGACGCGCTGTTGGTCTGCGAAAAAGGAAAGCTTAGAGTGTGCGAACTGAATAAGCCGGAGAGTGAGTATCATAAAGAGCAGAAAGATGTTTTTGCAAAGCCTGCGGCTCAGTGGCGGGACGAAGAGTGTGAAGAGGCGCAGGGGGCATACGAGAAAGTGCTGGCGGATTTTGCGGAGGGACATCCGGTTGCGGGAGGGGAGGAAGGGATTTACAGCCTATATTTATCCAATGCCATTTATTTGTCCTCATGGGAACGCAAAATGGTAGAAATTCCCATGCCGGGCAGTTCCGAGGAACTGGAATTCGAGAAACAATATGAAGGATGGCTTGCGCAAAAAAGGCATTAGAAAAGACGCTTAGCATAGCGTCTCAAAATGATATGCAAATTCGGTAAATTTTATTTGAATTATATTTGAATTGTATAAAAAAGTTGTTGACAGGCAGAACTCAGATATGATAATATAAAATTCCACCGCAAGAGTTTCTGCGGTGGAAAATTTTCTAAAATATTTCCCAAAAGCTGTTGACAAATGCGGACATCCATGGTATTCTAT
>JAMPGV010000012.1 GCA_023663735.1 Muribaculum sp.
AACACCCGGCGGGAACACGGGCGGCCAGACCGACCAGAACACCGATACGGACAAAGATACAGCCCCCGAGACGCCCGGACGTCCGGAAGGCACAGCGACGACCGGCGCCTTTCGGGTCCTCTCCCGGTGGAGTACCGGCTTCCAAGCGGAGATCACACTGACGAACACCACGGACCAAACCATCCGGAACTGGAGCGTATCGTTTGAGCTGCCCTACGAGATCACCAATCTGTGGAACGGCGTCATCGTCTCCCATGAAAACGGCGTCTATACGGTTCAAAACGCGGGATATAATCTGGAGCTTTTGCCGGGCGGCAGTGTGACGCTGGGATTCTGCGCAAATGCGGAGACCGAGAGCCTGACGGAACCCGCCCATTACACCCTGATCCAGCCGCCCGCCAAGCCCGTGGAACAGACGTATGAAGTCGTATACCGAGTACACAGCGGATGGGAGGCGGCGTTTAACGGCCAAATAGAGATCCGCAATCTGTCGTCCGAAGAGCTTTGGGACTGGACGCTGGAGTTTGACAGCGACCAGAACTTTGACCGGTTCTGGAATGCGGAGCTTGTTTCCCATGAAGGCAGCCGCTATGTCATCCGACACAAGGGCTATAACGCCTCGATCGGCGCAGGGCAGACGCTGGTTTTGGGATTTGAGGCGAGCCGCAGCCGGACAGGTTTGGGCGGGGAACCGGGCAGCTTCCGCCTCACTGCCACGGGCAGACGTTGAGACCATGGATATGGCGTAATCGGCAGATACGGCAGCCGATGCAAATCACAAATTTGTGGTTGAAAGTAAATAGTGACGGGTGTATAATGATACCGCTTGAAATATTTTCATTATAATAAAGAAAATATTAAAATAAACTGCAAAGGAAGAATGAGTTATGGGAAACAACACGAAACAGGGCGGCTGGCGCGCCAACAAGTGGGTCCGCGCGGCGATCCCGGCACTATTGTTACACTGTAGTATCGGTACCGTTTACTGCTGGTCGATTTTCAGTCAGGAAATTGCGGACTACATTGGATTTTCCAAGGGAGCGACGGAATGGGCGTTCAGCTTCGCCATCTTCTTTCTGGGGATGTCCGCGGCATTTCTGGGCAATGTGGTGGAGAAGGATATCCACAAGTCCTCGCTGATCGCGGCGGTTTGTTTTGCGGCGGGCATGGCGGGTACCGGCTTCTTTATCTATTACGGCGGCCTTCACCAGCACAATATGGTGGCGCTGATCGGAATTTATGTCTGCTACGGTTTGATTATGGGAATCGGTCTGGGTACGGGGTATCTGTCCCCGGTGAAGACCCTGATGCTGTGGTTTGAGGATCGAAAAGGTCTGGCGACCGGACTGGCGGTAGCGGGATTCGGCGCGGCGAAGGCCATCGCCAGCCCTATCATGCAGGCGATGCTGGACAATCTGGGAGAAGGCGGCATCTACAAGATGTTCGTGATTCTCGCGGCGGTGTACTTTGTGATGATGTTCGCAGGTCATCTGTTGTTGAAGAAACCGGAAGGGTGGCATGAGCCGCAGACGAAGGACAAGAGCAAGAGCATGATGGCGGTCATCAAGTCCAAACCCGTGACCAACTACATCGGTATCTGGCTGATGTTCTATCTGAATATCACCTGTGGTCTGGCTTTGATCTCTCAGGAGAAGATGATCGTGAAATGTATCGGACTGGCAGGGTTTGTAGGGGTGATCTCCACGGTATCCGCGGTCTTTAACGCAGGCGGGCGGCTGGGATTCTCCGCATGGGCCGACACCATGAAGGACAGAAATACCATCTACAAGATGATCTTTGTGCTGTCCATTGTGTTCACCGGGCTGGTAATCCTCACCGGAGGCATTCAAAACGGCGAGGGGAATACGTTCCTGATTGTTCTGGTTCTGGCCTTGATCTTCGTGGTCAACGCGGGATACGGCGGCGGCTTCTCCAATGTGCCTACGCTGTTGTCCGACCATTACGGCATGGGCAACATCAGCGCCATCCACGGACTGACCCTCTCCGCATGGGGCGTGGCGGGTCTCACCGGCAATCAGATGGCCAACTGGATCGTCAACCATTTCGGTCAGGAGACAACCATAGAGCATCTGCTGGCGGATGGAACGACCGAGATCATCAAAGTCAATCCTGTGGGCTATCAGAGCGTGCTGTACGCCACCGTTGTGCTGTATATCCTGTCGCTGCTGATCTGCCTGTTTATGGTAAGGCCGACGGACAAGGCGCTGGAGGCAAAGAAAGCCAAGAAAGCTGCCGCCCCAAAATAAGATGAAAAAGCAGTTCCGGCGCGGCTGATGAAAATATTCTGACAAAATAGTTGATAGATCACAAACAACGGATGTTAGGCTCCGCCAGACATCCTTATGTTAAATAAAAGACAGGCCCCGGAAGCATCATCGCTTCCGGGGCCTATTGACTTTATGCTGCAAGTCCGACCGGCGGAATCTCGAAACCTTGTGGAATCGCCTGCAGATTACAGATCATAATAACTCCGCTCCTGTTCCAAGGTCTCCGGAACGAGGGCATTGGAATTTCTCAATTTCTGAATCTGCATGTCGATTTGATGCCGTTTCTGGGCGCTGCGCAGCCTGTGCTGAGCCAGAAGTTCGGCGTAAAGCGGGTTGCTGTCCAGCGACGCGCAGATGTCTGCGGTGAAGGGGCAGTAGGTGAAGAAGATCTTTCTTGCCACTTTGTTGAGTCTGGGAGAGCCGCTGCCCTCGAACATCACCCACTGGATATAGTCGCGCACGAACATTTCTTTAAAGCTGTTCTTAGACTGCAGAAGGCCTGTGCGTACACGGTCTTTGGCCTCCGCGCTCAGATCGCGGTTCTTTTTATAGAACTGGATATAGTCGAAATATTCGCTGGTGAGGGAACGCTCGCTGAGGTCGTTCCAGCGGCCGCCCTGCACGCGTTTGCACATTTCCCAGCGGAATTCCCCGGTCAGGCGCAGGAACGTGGTATTCAGGTCTTCCATATGGAAAATGGAAAAACACATGCGGCCGTGGGTGTTGCGCTTCCTTCCCTCGATTTCCTGCCACATCACCCCGCGGATCCCCACGTTGGGAAGCAGGATGATATCGGGTACATATTCCGTGTGGATGGGCGTTTTGCCCATGATATCAATGTGTTCCATGTCGAGGCTGTCCCGGTAGAAGGCCGAGTAGTCCGTCCTGCGGATCTGCTCCAGAGCGGCCGCCGCCTTGGAGACGGTGATATAGGAGGACTCCAGATCTTTCAGGGCGTTCTCCGCGGTAAAGAGCGGGCAGAACGAGGCGGGACGGCCGAACGTGATCTTGTTCACGGTGGGGAAGAGATTTTGCAGCTCGAAATTCACCTTGCTCATAGGGTTGCTTTCCAGCTCCATGAGATCCTTCTCCGTGACATTGCCCGCCAGCTTCTGTTTGTGGATAAAATCGGTATAGTCCTGATCGAACTCGTTGCGGCTGGGTTCCTTCTTTCCGTCGAAAATTGCCAACAGCCAGTGGTAGAACGTGTAGAGACCAAATTCGCTTGTGTCTTTTATGCCGGGAGCCAGACGGAAGAGTGCGGCGGCATTTTTGACGCCTGCCAGCTCCTCGTCCACATAACCGAAATAGAGGAACATCAGCACGGGCGCGGGAATGTCCTGCGTCTCCAGACTCTGTTCAAACACCGCGGTATACAGCACATAGAACTCTTCCGTCAGAACTCTGCGCAGCGCGCAGACGTTGTTCTCCATGGACGATTTGTCGGTGAGGAGCTTATAATCCTGCACATGTTTGCGGAAAGAGTCGGCGATTCCCAGATCTCCGCCCGCAAATTCCAGAATGGTATTTAGGGAGCCGGCCAGCGCGGAGGGCAGAGCGTCCGGATGCGCCGTGTCCGCGGGCTGCGGCTCCTGAGCGGTCAGATTCAGATTGTTGGCAAACTGCCGCATCCGCTTTTCCACCAGTTCGCCGGAGACGGTCAGTTTGTCCTTGAACTGTCTGGGCATATTCTTGATATCGTCCAGAAGGCCGGGTTTGTCCTCACAGCTCTGATCCAGCTTATAGTAGAGCGAGATATAGAAGTCGAACAGGTCGTTGCCGGATTCGTTGAAGTAAAATGCGGAGATCTGCTGCTGGTATTGGAACTGGTTATCCAAAGCCGTCCAGATGCGCTGGAAATCGAGGCTGCCGCGCTGCAGCACGCCCAGCGAGACGGCGGATTCCTGAATGAAATCCCTGAAATGCTCTCCGGCATAAATGTGGGACAGCCCCAGATAATAGCCGTTTAACCACGGTTCTTCGCTCTCCTCCGCAAGATAGGCGATCTGTTCCTCCAGACCGTCCAGCGTGCGGGGTTTCATGCGGTAGCGCTCACAGAGAGAAGCGTATTTGGCATATTGATCCATCAGATTGCGGTAGAGGCCGCTGCAAGTCACTTCCGATACGGAAGAGTGGTTCTGCAGGGTGTTTATCTGGCGGCAGGCGGAGAGCAGGAAAAAGCGGGCCACGTCCGGATGCTTCTGCAGGATGTCGCTGAGTACGTTGACGCTGGACAGCGGATAGGAGAGAATGCTGGCGTCCTCCTGTACGGTGTAGCTTAAAAAGTGGACTTCCGAGCAGATCTCGCAGATGCCGATGACGTCTCCGCGGCCCAGCAGATACGATCCGCCGGGATAATCCACCCGCACCTTGCCGTCTGCGATCAGGTGCAGGGCGGTCATCGGCTGCCCGGAAGTATAGATTGCTTTTCCTTTTTCGAGTGTAATTCCTGCCATAATATTTGTAACCATGCCTTTCTCTTAGAATTCCTACAAAGACAATTTTCATGCCTTTCTATAGTATACTACAAACCGATATGAATTTTCTACTGTACTTTTGATAAAAATGTGATAAAATAAAAATACATATGTGTCAGTTTTGGGGACAGGGAGTCCGGAGGTGGAATCAATGGAGCAGGAAACCGAATACAGACGGCAGCAGCTGCAGGAATATAAGAAGATGCTCATGCCGCTTCTACGCTATCTGCCCTGGCTGGAAAAGAGCGCGGGGACCAGCGCCAGCAGAACTTATAACGGCGCGGAGATGGGCGAACGTGTGATGGGGTTTCCGGTCTATGACAGCACCTTGCTGGGATTTGTGCGCGAGGCGGGCAAGACGGCGTTTATGGACCGCAACTACCGCTATGTCTACACGCGCAATCATATCCGGGATCATGAGGACGAGCGCAGAATCATACAGAGCGCCGAATGGAAGGACTGGGGGATTCTCTGTGGGATTCTGTCCAAATATGTGCTGGGAGGCCAGACGAAGGGGACGCTCTGGAGCGAGGCGGTTCAGGAGCGGATTTTCTATCTGGTGATAAAAAGGATGTGCGACATCATCGAGTTTTGGGACAAACCGATGGTGTAAAGGGAGACGGGGATGTCCGGGCGGGTCAACGCTGCGGATTTGAGAAAGGCAAGGGTTAATGGGAGAAAAGTCGGTACAGAAGAAGAGGTACATTGTGGAGACAGCCAGAAAGGTCTTTATGGAGCGGGGATTTAAGAAAGTCACCATGAAGGATATCGTGGAGGCGTGCGACATCAGCCGGGGCGGTCTCTATCTTTATTTTGAGAACACAAGCCAGATTTTTGCGGAGGTGCTAAAGCTTGAAACCGAGGAGACGGACGACGTCTTCTCCGGCAGTATTGCCGAGGACGCTACGGCCGCGGATATTCTGCTGCTGTTTTTGAAAGAGCAGAAAAAAGAGATTCTGCGCAAAAAGAACACGTTGACTCAGGCGATCTACGAATATTACTTTGAGCATAATCTGCCGAAGCGGGACAATGTTCTGAAGAGACAGTTCGACTCTGCGGTCAGGGTAATCGAGAAGCTGATTGAGACCGGGGTGGACAACGGCGAGTTCGCCTGCGAGGACTGCGCGGGGACTGCGCGGAATATTATGTTTGTGCTGGAGGGGCTTAAAATCTCCGCCCAGACTACCGGGGTCACATCGGATGCGGTGGATCAGGAATTGATGTTTATACTGCGCGGGATCGGCGCGGATGACTGAATGAGTCAATGAGGATTTGGCGGCGGTTTGTCAGAGAGTGGAGGAAATCATGGGAAACGTAAGACGGATCTATGTGGAGAAAAAAGAGCCTTTTGCCGTGAAGGCAAAGGAACTGCATGAAGAGTTGAAGAATTATCTGGGCATCCGTGCGGACAAAGTCCGCGTCTTCATCCGCTATGACGTGGAGAATGTGTCGGACGCGGTGTTTGAGCAGGCCTGCAGGACGGTCTTCGCGGAGCCGCCGGTGGACGATCTGTACGAGGAGGCCATCGAGATTCCGGCGGACGGCCATGTGTTCTCCGTGGAATTCCTGCCCGGACAGTTCGACCAGAGGGCGGATTCCGCCGTACAGTGCATACAGTTTCTGGATGAGAACGAGGAACCGGTCATCAAGACGGCGGTGACGTATCTGATTCAGGGACAGCTCAGTGAAGAGGAATTTGCCCATATCAAGTCCTACTGCATCAACCCCGTGGATTCCAGAGAGACCGATCTGGTCAAACCGGACACGCTGATCACGGTGTTCGACGAACCGGCGGACGTGGCGGTGTTTGAGGGATTTGCCCATATGCCGGAGGAGGAGCTTCGGAAGCTCTATGACTCGCTGGGACTTGCCATGACGTTCAAGGATTTTCTACATATTCAAAATTATTTCCAAGAAGATGAAAAACGGGATCCCACCATGACGGAAATCCGCGTGCTGGATACCTATTGGTCGGATCACTGCCGTCATACCACGTTTTCCACGGAATTGAAGGAAGTGGAGTTTGGGGAGGGTTACTACCGCGCCCCCATCGAGACCACCTATCAGAGTTATCTGGACACCAGAGCAGAGATTTTTGCGGGCAGGGAGGATAAATTTGTCTGCCTGATGGATCTGGCGCTGATGGCCATGCGCAAATTGAAGAAGGACGGGAAGCTTGCCGATCTGGAGGAGTCTGACGAGATCAACGCCTGCTCGGTCATCGTTCCCGTGGAGATGGACTACGGAGATTATGTGGAGACGGAGGAGTGGCTGGTATTCTTTAAGAACGAGACGCACAACCACCCCACGGAGATTGAGCCTTTCGGCGGCGCGGCGACCTGTCTCGGCGGCGCGATCCGCGATCCGCTGTCCGGACGCGGCTATGTGTATCAGGCCATGCGCGTCACCGGCGCGGCGGATCCCACGGTTCCCGTGTCCGAGACGTTGAAGGGGAAGCTTTCCCAGAAGAAGCTCGTGCGCGGGGCGGCGGCCGGATATTCTTCCTACGGCAATCAGATCGGTCTGGCCACGGGATTTGTCAAAGAGATCTATCATCCGGATTATGTGGCGAAGAGGATGGAGATCGGCGCCGTGATGGGCGCAGCGCCCCGCAAAAATGTGAAGCGTGAGAATTCCGATCCGGGAGACCGCATCATTTTGCTGGGCGGGCGTACCGGAAGAGACGGCTGCGGCGGAGCCACCGGATCGTCCAAGGTACACACCGAGAGTTCCATTGAGACCTGCGGCGCGGAGGTGCAGAAGGGCAACGCGCCCACGGAGAGAAAGATTCAGCGACTGTTCCGCCGCGCGGAGGTCAGCCGCCTGATTAAGAAATGCAACGATTTCGGCGCGGGCGGCGTGTCCGTGGCGATCGGGGAGCTGGCGGACGGGCTTGCGGTGGATCTGGATAAAGTGCCGAAGAAATATGCCGGGCTGGACGGAACGGAGCTTGCGATCTCCGAGTCGCAGGAGCGCATGGCAGTGGTGGTGTCGCCGGAGGATGTGGCGGCGTTTCTGGGCTATGCGGCGGAGGAGAATCTGGAGGCCGTGGAGGTGGCCGTGGTCACGGAGGAGCCGAGGCTGGTACTCAACTGGCGCGGCAGACCGATCGTGAATTTGAAACGGGCGTTTCTGGACACCAACGGCGCGCATCAGGAGACCGGAGTCCGGGTGGAGATCCCTGCCAAGGAAGAGAATTATTTTGACAAATGGGCGGTTCCCGCAGTGGGAGCCTGTCTGGAAAAAGGCGATGTGAAGCAGGCTTGGCTGACGCTTTTGAATGATTTGAATGTCTGCTCCCAGAAAGGCTTGGTGGAGATGTTCGACTCCTCCATCGGCGCGGGGAGCGTACTGATGCCCTATGGCGGCAGATACCAGCTCACGGAGACGCAGTCCATGATAGCCAAACTGCCTGTGCTGCACGGAAAGACCGACACCGTCACCATGATGGCTCACGGTTTTGATCCCTATCTGTCCTCATGGAGTCCCTACCATGGCGCGATCTATGCGGTGGTGGAGTCCATGGCGAAGATCGTGGCGTCCGGCGGCGACTACAAGAAGATCCGGTTTACGTTTCAAGAATATTTCCGCAGGATGACGGGGGATCCCGGACGCTGGAGCCAGCCTTTTGCGGCGCTTCTGGGGGCTTATGACGCACAGATCGGGTTCGGTCTGCCCTCCATCGGCGGAAAGGACAGCATGTCGGGAACTTTTAACGATATCGATGTGCCGCCCACGCTGGTGTCCTTTGCGGTGGATGTGGCAAAGAGCGGGGAGATCGTCACGCCCGAGCTGAAAAAGCCGGGCAATGTGCTGGTGCGCTTCCGGATAAAAAAAGACGATTTTGATATCCCGATGTACGACGATGTGGCGCAGACTTATGATTATGTTCTGAGCCTTATGAGAGAGAAAACGATTGTCTCCGCCTATGCGCCGGATGCGAGAGGCGTGGCGGCGGCCGTGTCTAAGATGGCTTTCGGCAACAGGCTGGGCGTGAGGATTTCCAAGGAACTTGCCTATGGCGCGGTATGTGCGTCGGGGAACGATCTGTTCGGAAACGCGCTGGGCGATATTCTGGCGGAAGTACTGCCGGAAAAGGCGGCAGAGCTGGCCGATTCCGCATTCGACGTGACGGTGGTCGGAACGGTCATGGAAGAACCCGCATTGATCGCGGGAGACGCAAAGATTACGATAGAGGAGGCGTTGGAGGCATGGTCTTCCCGGCTGGAGAAGGTGTTCCCCACCAAGGCCTCGGCGGGACGCGATGCGGTGGAGAGCAAATGTTACAAGGCGCAGAGCGTTTACCTGTGCAAGAACAAAGTGGCCAGACCCACGGTGTTCATCCCCGTGTTCCCCGGAACCAACTGCGAGTACGATTCCGCGAAAGCCTTTGAGCGGGCGGGTGCGAACGTGGTCACCAAGGTGTTCAAGAATTTGACGGCGCAGGAGATCCGCGCCTCCGTGGAAGAATATGAGAAAGCCATCGCGCAGGCTCAGATCATCATGTTCCCCGGCGGATTTTCCGCGGGCGACGAGCCGGATGGCAGCGCGAAGTTCTTTGCCACCGCATTCCGGAATGAGCGGATGAAAGAGGCGGTGACGAAGCTGTTAAACGAGAGGGACGGTCTGGCGCTGGGCATCTGTAACGGTTTTCAGGCATTGATTAAGCTGGGGCTGGTACCCTGCGGAGAGATCGTGGGGCAGACGGCGGATTCCCCCACGCTGACCTTCAATACCATCAACCGCCATATCTCCAAGATGGCCTACACCAAGGTGGTTTCCGACAAATCGCCCTGGCTGCAGAAAGCGGCGCTGGGCGCTGTCTATTGCAACCCCGCCTCCCATGGAGAGGGGCGGTTCGTAGCTCCGAAGGAGTGGCTTGAGAAATTGTTTGCAAACGGGCAGGTCGCCACGCAGTATGCGGACGCGGAAGGCAATGTGAGCATGGACGAGGAATATAACATCAACGGTTCCTACTGCGCCATAGAGGGAATCACTTCCCCCGACGGGCGGTGCTTGGGCAAGATGGTGCATTCCGAGCGGAGAGGCAGCGCGGTGGCCATGAATATCTATGGCGAGCAGGACATGAAGATCTTTGAGTCGGGTGTGGAATATTTCCGGTAAGAGGAAGGAAAATGATCCGGGATATGCAGGAGATTCCGGGATTTTGAAGCTGACAAATTTTGGCGGGCATGGTATAATAAAGATAGCCTATGGAATCGGTTTTGAAAAGGTTCCGATTAGGATTCGTTCCAAAAGCCTTATTACTATTTATAGAGGGAAGGTGTGCGTATGTTAGCAGTTTTGATTCCGCTTTTTGATGACAAGATGTCGGTGAGTGCCTACTCCATTTTTACCCAGAAGAATAATTTTCTGTTAAACCCTGCCATGCAGGGAACCGGCCAGCATGACGGCGCGGCTCAGGTGGAAGGGCTGGAGCTGATCCGCAGCGTCGGTTTGGAGACTTTGGCGGACGACAAGGAAATCTTTGTCCCTGTGACCAACATTTCTGTTTTTGCTGATCTGGAGAGCCAGTGCGACGCCGCTCCGGAGCGGATCGTCTTTCTGATCGACAACACGATCCCGCCCATCGAGATGTATATCACCCGGCTTAGGGAACTGAAAGAGAAGGGCTATAAACTGGCGATACGCAAACTGGCGGTGGCAGAGTTTGAGAATTACCGGAATGTTTTATCCCTGATGGATTATGTGTTCCTGAACAACCGCAAAATAGCCATCGATAAAGCAAAAATTTATTTTGGAAAACTGTTCCCCAATATCAAGCTCTGCGCGGGCAATATTGACGATATGACGATTTACGAGTCGCTTCGGGAACAGGGCGGCTACAGTCTCTATGAGGGGAATTTTTACCGTCTTCCCGTGGCGAAGGGCGACCACAAGGTGGCTCCTTTAAAGCTCAACTATATCGAGCTGCTGAACATTGTCAACGGAGAGGACTTCGACCTGCAGAATGCGGCGGATATTATCGGGCGCGACACCGCCCTGACCATCTCGCTGCTGGGTATGGTCAACCGCATGACGGTCAACTCCGGGATCGCAAGCATCCGCCACGCGGCGGCAATGCTGGGGCAGAAAGAGTTAAAGCGATGGATCAACACGGCCGTGGCGGGGCAGCTCTATGCGGATAAGCCCAGCGAGGTGACAAGGCTTTCGCTGCTGCGGGCAAGATTCGCCGAGAATCTTGCGGGTGCGTTTGAACTGGCTGTGAAGAAAGACGAACTGTTCCTCATGGGACTGTTCTCCGTGCTGGATGTGATTCTGGAGAAGCCTATGGAGGAAGCGCTGGAGTTCATGCAAGTAACCGGAGATATCCGGGAGGCTCTGATCCGTCAGAGCGGTCCGCTGGCGCCGGTGTTTGAGTTCCTGCAGCAATATGAGTGTGCCAACTGGCAGGAGGTATCCAGACAGATGGTGCTGCAGAACCTTTCGATTGATACGGTACAACATGCCTACACGGATGCGCTGGAATGGTATAAGGCGCTGATCGTAAGCGACTAAGGGGAAATATGGCGGATGTGAAAGCCGAATTAACCGGCAGAGATGCAAATTTCAGAGAAGAGAGTTTGAACGGCAGCCTGTGGAAGGTTCTTTTATCCGTGGGGCTGCCGCTTGCCTTGTATCAGAGCCTGAACCAGCTGTTTAAGATTCTGGATACCATGATGGCGTCGCACATCGGAAGCCAGTCCGTTTCCGCGGTGGCATATTTGTCCCAGATCAGCATTTTCCTGAGTTCTATCGGCGCGGGACTTGCGGTGGGATCGGGGATCAAGATCAGCCGCGCTTACGGGGAGGGCGATTACCGGATGGTAAAGCAGCGGGTCAGCAGCCTTTATGCCATCTGCGTGGCGGTCGGACTGGCCATTTTGGTCTGCATTTTCCCGTTTGTGGAGGGGTTCCTTGCGCTGGCGGGGACGCCCGAGGCGCTGATTGCGGAGGGCAGCGCCTATTTTCGCGTGGAATTGGTATGCCTTGTGGTGCAGGTGTTTAACGGCGTCTATATCTGTGTGGAGCGGGCCAGAGGCAATTCCAAGAAGATCATGTATCTGAATTTCATGGTGATCGCGGTGAAACTGGGACTGACCGCCTTCTTTGTGTATGGGCTTGCGGGCGATTTGGTGATGATCTCGTGGGCGTCCTTGATCTCGCAGGCTCTGCTTGCGCTGTTCGGCGTGGCCGGCAGTTTGAAAGATTCGGACAATGCGTTTGGATTTTCGTGGAAGGCCGTCACGTTTCAGAGAGCGGTGGTGGGGCCGATGGTGAGCCAGTCCTTTCCCGTGATGGTGGAGAAAATGGCGTTTGCTTTCGGAAAGACCGTGGTCAATGCCATGAGCGTGGCCTATGGGGAGCTGACGGTGGGAGCGCTGGGGGTGTCCAATAATCTGGGCGGCATCAACACCAATCCCCAGAACGGGATTCAGGAAGGCGGCGCGGCCATCATCAGCCAGAACATGGGAGCGGGCAAACCGGAGCGGGCGGTCGCTGCGTTCTGGCGCGTTTTGGCGTTAAATGTGATCATCGGCGCTTTTTTTATGACTTTGACATTGCTTTTGCTGGATCCGCTGGCCGGGCTTTTCGACGGCGGGGATCCCGTGTTCCACAGGATGATTATGGAGGTTTACCGTTACGAAGCGCTGGGCGCGGTGACGCTGGGGATCAATTCTGCCGTCATGTCGCTGCTCTACGGGCTGGGCAGGACGAAGATGACGCTGGTCATCAATTTCTCCCGGGTGTTCATCTTCCGGATTCCCGTGCTGTGGGCTTTGCAGCGTTTTACGGCGCTGGGGGCTGAGAGCGTGGGCATCGTGATGCTGGTGAGCAATGTGTCGGTGGGGGTGGTGGCCGCCATCGTGGGAGCCGTGGTCATCCGGGGGCTGAAGCGTCAGGTGGGGGAGGGCTGATGAATCTGGCGCAGCGGTAGGAGGCGGGATACGGCGGTCTCCAAGAGGAGAGATTTTCCCGAAAAAATCTGCGGGCGCATATTGCCCGCTTTTTTGTTTTGTGATATAATAAATCAATTTGAGCATAAATAGCTGGGCATAAAAAGTTGGGTATAAAATAGTTGGCCGGTATGCCCGTTTGGGCAGATAGGAGTACACATGAAAGCATTTTTGATTTTGGAGGACGGCACCGTGTTCACGGGGACGCACATCGGGGCCGACAAAGAGGTGGTCAGTGAGATCGTATTCAACACGTCCATGGCGGGATATCTGGAAGTTTTGACCGACCCGTCCTATGCGGGACAGGCCGTGTGTATGACCTATCCGCTCATCGGCAATTACGGAATCTGCAAAGACGACATGGAATCTTCGAGACCTTGGCCTGACGGTCTCATCGTAAGGGAACTCTCCCGCATTCCCAGCAATTTTAGATGTGATATGACCATTCAACAATTTTTGGAGGAACACGGGGTACCCGGGATCGCGGGGATTGACACCAGAGCGTTGACCAGAATTCTGCGGGAAAAAGGCACGATGAACGGCATGATTACCACCGATGAACATTTTGACCGGGCGCAGATTCAGCCGAGGCTTGAGGCCTATACCACGGGCAAAGTGGTGGAGAGAGTCACCTGCGGGGAGAAATACCTGATCAAAGGGACGGCGGAGCTTGCGCAGAACGGCCCGCTGTCGGGGCAGGCTTGTTTTGACAGAGAAGCTTATGAGCGGGGAGAGCGGGAACCGAAGCCCGCGCTGGTGAAGCGCTTAAACGGTTCCGGCTTAAAGATTGCGCTGCTGGATCTGGGGGCGAAGGCCAATATCGCGCGATCCTTGGCGGAGCGGGGATGCGACGTAACGGTTTACCCGGCATTTACCTCTGCGGAAGAGATCATTGCGGACAGGCCGGACGGCATCATGCTCTCCAACGGGCCGGGGGATCCCAAAGAATGTACCTCTGTCATTGCGCAGATCAAGAAGCTGTATGACACGGATATCCCGATCTTTGCAATTTGTCTGGGTCATCAACTCATGGCGCTGGCGAACGGAGCAGACACCTACAAGATGAAATACGGACACCGGGGCGGCAACCATCCGGTCAAGGATCTTGCCACCGGGAGAGTCTATATCTCCTCCCAGAATCACGGCTATGTGGTGGACACGGACAAGCTGGATGCGGGGATTGCGACGCCCGCCTTTGTCAATGTCAACGACGGCACCAACGAGGGTCTTTCCTACACTGGGAAGAATATTTTCACGGTGCAGTTCCACCCGGAGGCATGTCCGGGTCCGCAGGACTCGGGGTACTTGTTCGACCGGTTTCTTGAGATGATTCATGATGTAGCGGAGTCTCATCGTGATGTAGCGCAGTCTCATCGTGATGTAGCGAAGTCTCATCGTGATGCACCGGAGTCTGATCGCAATGTAGCGCAGTCTCACTGTGGGAAGGAGGAGATGCGGAATGCCTAAGAATCCCAATGTAAAGCGTGTGATGGTGATCGGTTCCGGCCCCATTGTCATCGGACAGGCCGCAGAGTTCGACTATGCGGGTACACAGGCGTGCCGCTCGCTAAAGGAGGAGGGCGTGGAGGTCATCTTGGTGAACTCGAACCCCGCCACCATCATGACGGACAAAGATATCGCCGACAAGGTGTACATAGAGCCTCTGACCGTGCAGGTTTTGGAGCAGATTATCGAGAAGGAGAAACCCGACAGCATTCTGCCGACGCTGGGCGGACAGGCAGGGCTGAATCTGGGCATGGAGCTGGAAGAGTCCGGATTTCTGGCCTCCCACGGCGTGAAACTTCTGGGAACCACGGCGGCAACCATCCGCAACGCGGAGGGACGTCAGGAGTTCAAAGATCTGATGGAGCGCATCGGAGAGCCTTGCGCCGCCTCCGAGGTGGTGGAGACGGTACAGGCGGGAATCGAATTTACCAATACCATCGGGTATCCGGTGGTGTTGCGGCCCGCCTATACGCTGGGCGGTTCCGGCGGCGGCATTGCGCACAACCGGGCGGAGCTGGAGGAGATTCTGGAGAACGGCCTGCGTCTCTCACGGGTGGGACAGGTGCTGGTGGAGCGCTGTATCGCGGGCTGGAAAGAAATTGAATACGAGGTGATGCGGGACAGTGCAGGGAACTGTATTACGGTATGTAATATGGAAAATATCGACCCCGTGGGCGTACACACCGGAGACAGCATCGTGGTGGCTCCCTCCCAGACCTTGAGCGATAAAGAGTATCAGATGCTGCGCACTTCGGCATTGAAAATCATCGACGAGCTGCAGATTACTGGAGGATGCAACGTGCAGTTTGCCCTGCATCCCACCAGCTTTGAATATTGCGTCATCGAGGTGAATCCCCGCGTGAGTCGTTCTTCCGCGCTGGCCAGCAAGGCCACCGGATATCCCATCGCAAAGGTGGCGGCCAAGATCGCGCTGGGTTATACCTTGGATGAAATCAAGAATGCCATCACGCAGAAGACCTACGCCAGCTTTGAGCCGGCGCTGGATTACTGTGTGGTGAAGCTGCCGAGACTTCCCTTCGACAAGTTTATCACCGCCAAGCGGACGCTGACCACGCAGATGAAGGCCACGGGCGAGGTCATGAGTATCTGTGACAATTTTGAGGGGGCTTTGATGAAAGCCATCCGTTCTCTGGAACAGCATGTGGACAGCCTGATGAGCTATGATTTCTCGAATCTGTCTGCGGAGGAGCTGAAGGAGCGGCTGGCCAGAGTGGATGACCAGCGGATCTGGGTGATTGCCGAGGCTCTCCGCAAGGGCGTCGGCTACGACGAAATTCATGAGATCACGCAGATTGACAGCTGGTTTATTGACAAAATCGCCCTGCTGGTAGAGATGGAGTTCGCGCTTCGGAAAGGGCCGCTCACGGCGGAACTTCTGCGGGAGGCAAAGCGGATGGAGTTCCCGGACGGCGTGATCGCCCGCCTCACCGGGCGGAGCGAAGAGGAAATCAAGGCTCTCCGCCGCGAAAACGGCGTCCGCGCCGTCTACAAGATGGTGGATACCTGCGCGGCAGAGTTCGCCGCCTCCACCCCGTATTATTATTCGGTGTTCGGCGGGGAGTGCGAGGTGGAGAGAACTGCCGGGCGCAAGAAGGTGCTGGTGCTGGGATCCGGCCCCATCCGCATCGGACAGGGCGTGGAATTTGATTACTGCTCCGTACATGCCACATGGGCCTTTGCCCGGGCGGGATATGAGACCATTATCGTCAACAACAATCCGGAGACCGTCAGCACGGATTTTGACATTGCGGACAAACTCTATTTCGAGCCGCTGACGCCCGAGGACGTGGAGTCCATCGTCGATATTGAGCATCCCGACGGAGCGGTGGTGCAGTTCGGCGGGCAGACGGCCATCAAACTCACGGAAAGCCTGATGAAGATGGGTGTTCCCATTCTGGGTACGAAGGCGGAGGATGTGGACGCCGCGGAGGATCGGGAACTTTTTGACAAAATTTTGGAGGAGACCCGTATCCCCCGGGCGGCTGGCGGCACGGTCTACACGGCGGAGGAGGCCAAGGAAGTCGCGAACCGGCTGGGCTATCCGGTGCTGGTGCGCCCCTCTTATGTGCTGGGCGGACAGGGAATGCAGATTGCCCTCTCCGACGGGGAAATCGAAGAATTTATGGAGATCATCAACCGCATTGCGCAGGATCATCCCATTTTGGTGGACAAGTACCTGCAAGGCAAGGAGATCGAGGTGGATGCGGTGTGCGACGGCACGGACATTCTGATTCCGGGCATCATGGAGCATATCGAGCGGACGGGCGTGCATTCCGGAGACAGTATCTCCGTCTATCCCGCGCCCACCATCGGCAGGCTGATCAAGGACAAAATCACGGAGTACACCAAACGGCTGGCCAAGGCTCTGCATGTGAAAGGGCTGATTAACATTCAGTTCATCGCACAGGGGGAGGACGTCTATGTCATCGAGGTCAATCCCCGGTCTTCCCGCACGGTGCCTTATATCAGCAAGGTGACGGGGATTCCCATCGTGGATCTTGCGACACAGGTGATTCTGGGCAAGACGATCCGGGAGCTTGGATATGAGCCGGGGCTGCAGCCGGAGGCGGACTATTATGCAGTGAAAATGCCGGTATTTTCCTTCGAGAAAATCCGGGGTGCGGAGATCAGTCTGGGTCCCGAGATGAAATCCACCGGCGAGTGTCTGGGCATTGCGAAGGATTTTCACGAGGCGCTCTACAAGGCGTTTCTGGGGGCGGGGGTCAGCCTGCCCAAATATAAGCAGATGATTATCACCGTCAAAGACGCGGACAAAGGGGAGGCCATCGAGGTCGGCCGCCGTTTTGAAAAGCTGGGCTATACGATCTATGCCACCAGAAGCACGGCTGAGGCGTTAAAAGAAGCGGGGGTAAAGGCCAGAAAGGTCAATAAGATCTCTCAGGAGTCGCCCACGGTGATGGATCTGATTCTGGGACACAAAATTGATGTGGTCATCGACACGCCCACACAGGGGCGCGACAAGTCCCGGGACGGCTTTTTGATCCGGCGCACCGCCATAGAGACCGGGATTTACTGCATCACGGCCATGGATACCGCGAGAGCGCTGGTCACCAGTCTGGAGAATGCGGGAAATGAGCTGACGCTGGTGGATGTGGCTGCGCTGTAGCGACGGCGGATCAAAGGATAGGAATTTAGGCATTGGCAAAACTCTTACTTTAGAAAGTGTCATTGCGCAAATTGCACATTCAACGCAGACGTTCAACCTTCACCGTAAGCGGCCAAGGTGAGAAGCACTTCTAAGGCTTGCACCATAGGGTGCTTCGCCAAGAAGTGCTAAATCTCACCTCAAGGCGCTAAAATACAGCGCCAATCGTAACGAAGTTACGTTGGTACGGGCGGTTCGCTAGGGTCTGCTTATGAATATACAATCTGCACAATTCGGATTACCTAAATTGGAGTTTTGCAATCGCCTAGATAGGAATTGGATAAGAGGGATAGAATCGGACAGAAGGGATAGAAATTGACTAGGGGAGACAAATTCTGCATATACTACCAAGGGATTCCATCTGAGACGGAACCGGAGTGGAATCACCGGAACAGAATGCGGAAGGAGAGAACGAGATGAGTCCTGAGATGTATCCCTTTGTGGTGAGACCGCTGCCTTATGAATATGACGCGCTGACGCCCATATTAGATGAAGAGACGCTGCATTTTCACCACGACAAACATTATAAGACCTACGTGGATAATTTGAACAAGACGCTGGCGGATTATCCCGAACTGCAGAAAATGAGCCTGCAGGAACTGCTGACCAAACCGGAGGAACTTCCGGCGGCGGTGCGCACGCCCATCCGCAACAACGGAGGCGGCGTCTACAATCATGAGCTGTATTTTGACCGGATGAAGGGCAGCTGCGGGCAGGAGCCGACGGGTGTTCTGGCGGAGGCAATCACGCGGGACTTCGGTTCCTATAGACAGTGGAAAGAACAGATGAAACAGGCGGCGGTGTCGCAGTTTGGCTCCGGCTGGGCGTGGCTGTTGTCAGATGCGGCAGGGCAGCTGTCCATCGTGCAGACGGCCAATCAGAACGTGCCGGATTTGCAGGTTTACAAACCCCTTTTGCTGGTGGATGTGTGGGAACACGCCTATTATCTGCAATACCAAAACCGCCGGGCGGATTATGTGGAAGGCTGGTTTGAGCTGATCCACTGGCGCAAAGTGGGAAAACACTATGAGTCCTGACAGGCGCAGGCTCCGGCTCTAGAGATGGGATCAGGGCGCAAGACTGAGCAGAGACGGATCCCGGGCAGGGAATAAAGCCGGGCAGGAATAAAGCTTGAGCAGAGCCGCAAGCCGAGGGCTTAGGCTTAGAGGAACGATCGATGAATCAGGTCAATTATCAGAAAGAACTGGAAAAAATAATATCCGCATGGAAGAGCGCGCCGGGGCAGACAGGGACTGTCCCGGTCCGGCTTTTTCTGCACAGCTGCTGCGCCCCCTGCAGCAGTTATTGTCTGGAGTATCTGCGTACTTATTTTTGCATCACGGTCTTTTATTTTAATCCCAACATATCCGAGGAGCCTGAGTACCGAAGGCGGGCGGCGGAGCAAAAGCGGCTGATTGCGGCCTACAACGCTCAGGGCGCGGGGTATCCCATTGAGATCGTGGAGGGAGATTACGAACCCCGGCTGTTTTATGAGACGGTCAAGGGATATGAGGCGTGTCCCGAGGGCGGCGAGCGGTGTTTCCGCTGTTATAACATGCGTCTGGAGGAGACGGCGAGGCGGGCGGCAGCAGGAGCCTATGATTACTTTGCCACCACGCTAACCATCAGCCCGTTGAAAAATGCACGCAAAATCAATGAGATCGGACAGGCCTTGTCCGCGGCGTATGGCGTGGCGTGGCTGCCGTCGGACTTTAAGAAAAAGGACGGATACAAGCGTTCCGTCGAGCTGTCTGCGGAGTACGGGCTGTATCGACAGGATTACTGCGGCTGCGCGTTTTCCAAGGCCGAGCGGGAGCGCGCCCGCTCGGGCGGGACGCCGGACGGCACTTTGCGGGCGGGGGAAGGATGAACGGGAAGTTCTGGCGGGGCGTATTGCAAATTCCGGAAAACTATATTAAACTATAAGGAAACGCTTATCGCTAAAATTTTCATGACAGGAAAGGGATCATCACATGAAAAAACTTTTGGACATACTTTCGGAGAAGATGGGAGAGGCTTTCGCGGCGGCGGGATACGATGCATCCTTGGGCCGGGTGACCGTTTCCAACCGCCCGGACTTGTGCGAGTATCAGTGCAACGGCGCAATGGCAGGGGCAAAACAGTATAAGAAAGCGCCGCTTGCGATTGCACAGGAAGTGGCGGAGCAGCTGCAGAGCGACCGCGTTTTTGCGGAGGCTGCGGCCGTGGCGCCCGGATTCTTGAACCTAAAGCTCTCCGAGGACTTTCTGGCGCAGTATCTGGGCGGCATGGAGGCGGACGCAAAGTTCGGATTGGACATGCCCGCGCATCCTTCCAAGATTGTCGTCGATTACGGCGGTCCCAATATTGCCAAAGCGCTCCATGTGGGACATCTGCGCTCGGCCGTAATCGGGGAGAGCATCAAGCGCATCCTGCGCTACTGCGGCCATGAGGTGACCGGGGATGTGCATCTGGGAGACTGGGGACTGCAGATGGGGCTTGTCATCACCGAGCTGCAGGAGAGAAAGCCGGATCTGGCGTATTTTGACGAAGGCTATACGGGGGAGTACCCGCAGGAAGCGCCGTTTACCATAGCGGAGCTGGAGGAGATGTATCCTGCGGCCAGCGCGCGCTCTAAGGAGGATGCGGCGTACAAGGCGAAAGCCATGGAAAATACATTCAAGATTCAGAGCGGCGTCAGGGGATACCGCGCGCTGTGGCAGCATATTCTGGATGTGTCCGTGGCGGATTTAAAGCGCAATTACGACGGTTTGAACGTGGAATTCGATCTCTGGAAGGGCGAGTCCGACGTGCAGGATCTGATTCCCGATATGGTGGATTACATGAAGGAAGAAGGGTATGCGTATGTAAGCGACGGCGCACTGGTGGTGGATGTGAAGGAGGAGACGGACGCCAAGGAAGTCCCGCCCTGCATGATCTTAAAGTCCGACGGCGCGGCTCTCTATAATACTACGGATTTGGCCACCATTCTGGATCGGATGAACAGAATGCATCCTAATGAGATCATCTATGTGACCGACAAGCGGCAGGAACTTTATTTTGAACAGGTATTCCGCTGTGCGCGCAAGACCAAGCTGGTGACGCCGGACACCGCGCTCAAGTGGATCGGATTCGGCACTATGAACGGAAAGGACGGCAAACCCTTTAAGACCCGGGACGGGGGCGTGATGCGTCTGGAGTATCTGATTCAGGATACGGTGGACGAGATGTATCGAAAGATCGCGGGAAACCGCGAGATCTCCTCGGCGGAGGCGGAGAAAACGGCGCGGATGATTGCGGTGGCCGCATTAAAATACGGCGATCTTTCCAATCAGGCTTCCAAGGATTATGTGTTTGATCTTGAGCGCTTTACTTCTTTTGAGGGCGATACGGGGCCTTATCTGCTGTATACGATCGTGCGGATCAAGTCGATTCTGAATAAGTATAAGGAGCAGGGCGGCAATCCGGCGGAGGCGGCTCTGCGTGCGGCGGAAAATGAGTCCGAGAAAGCGCTGATGATGCAGATCGCGCAGTTTAATGCCATGATGGCGGCGGCCTGCGAGGAACTTGCCCCCCACAGGGTCTGCGCATACTGTTACGATCTGGCCAATGCGTTTAATCATTTTTATCACGAGACCAAGATTCTGGGGGAGGAGAATTCCGGCAGGAAGAGCGGCCTGATCGCGCTGCTGGTGTTGACCCGGGACGTGCTGGAAACCTGTATCGACGTGCTGGGATTTGCAGCGCCGGAAAAGATGTAAAGAGAACGTGTTTGCGCGACGAAGAGATCGGACATAGGCGTGGGGGATGCCTGTTTTTAGGGGCTTCAAACGGGATTACAGTATGGTTTAAATACAATTTCGACAAGCAAAAAATCTGCAAAAAATATTGACAAAGTCCCAAGCGCATTGTATACTAACAAAGTCGGTTGTTTTACAGCCGATTACGGAAGTTTAGCTCAGCTGGGAGAGCATCTGCCTTACAAGCAGAGGGTCATAGGTTCGAGCCCTATAACTTCCATTCCGGCTTTGGCCGGAACAGCGTGGCGAGATAGCTCAGTTGGCTAGAGCATACGGTTCATACCCGTAGTGTCGAGGGTTCAAATCCCCCTCTCGCTACTGATAAAAGCCCGGAAACCTGAAAACAGGTATCCGGGCTTTCTCTGTCTGCCTTTTGTGCAAGAACTCCATGGCGTTTTCCCGGGGACGCGCTTATGCGGTCTCCTCCACGATTTCAGCTTCCGGAGCATTTTTGCGGACGCTCTCAATGCCGTTCATGCAGGAAGCTTTTGCCTTATAGCCCTCGGATACGGCGATGATCTCCCCGTTGCGGGCCTTCAGGCGGAAACGGTATTCGCCGGCTTTGTCCGTGTATACCTCGAATTTGGGATTGGTGACCGTCTCGTAATTCTCCACGGTCTGATCTTCCAGCTTGGCGGCGGCAGCATTTTTGCGGACGCTTTCAATGCCGTTTTTACATGCGCTCTCGGATGTGTAGACTTCGGAAGTGGCAATCACCTCGCCATTGCCAGCCTTTAAGTCAAACTTTACTCCGGTCTTGACAGTCTTTACCACGAATTTACCCATTTGAAAAACCTCCTTGCAGTTTGTCGATTTTTGTTAGATTCATTATACTAGCAGCAATAAAACTTGTCAACAAACGCAGGGAGCGCCCAAAATTCTTGTCACAAAATCTTGTGTTATTTCCCTGTTGCCCTATGTCCGAATCCATAGTATACTGTATTCAATGTCCGATCCGGAACGCCGCGTCGAGGGAGGCTTTCGGACGGTGGGATAGAGGGAGGAAGAGCGATGATACCCTATGTGAGAATGGATGAAGTGATGGAACGGGAAGGGAACCGGATCGGCTATACGCTGCTGGACGAGCGGCACGGCTGTGTGAACGGATGCCGTCTGGGGATTTCCGTCTATATCTATGACGAGTACGGGCGGGCGTCCGCCCATGAAGATCAGGAAGGATTCTTCGTGCTGGAGGGACGCGGCATGGCGTTGATCGACGGGGAGGAGCTGGCATTGGAGCCGGGGATGGCGTTTATGATACCTGCGGGGACGCCCCATGCCATGAAAAAAGATAAGGATTGCGGCTTTTGTAAAGTGCTTTGGTTCCACGGAGCGGTATAAGCTGCACAATAGAGGGCAAAATGAGTGCGAGACCGCGGAATAGAACGTAAAATCGCGGGTTGTGGGATTGACTTTCCGCAGAAAACAGTTTACAATAAATTCTGTTGCGTTTTCAATCGTTTGATCATAAACCGGGCGGGGAATTGCAGACCGCGGAGAAAAGAGGTAGTTATGAAACAGGTTTCCATATATGCGGAGAACAAAAAAGGCACCATGCAGAAAATCACCGGGATTCTGCTGCAGGAGGGAATCAACATTCTGGGTTCCGTCACCAACGACAGTGCGGAGTACGGCATCGTGCGGATGCTGGTGTCGGATGCGGAGGGCGCTTCTGCGGCGCTTCAGGAAGCGGGATTTATCTGTAGGCTCACGGAAGTGATCGCGGCGGAAGTGGAGGATGAGGTCGGCAATTTGAATAAGATGCTCACGCTGCTGACGGACAGCAATATCAGTGTGGATTACCTGTATCTGTCGTTTAACCGTGATTCCGGCAAGCCGATTATGGTCTTTCACTGTGAGGACGTCATGGAAGTGAAGTCCTGTCTGGAGTCTAAAGGCTATACGGTGCTATAGAGCGGAGAAGGACGTGTTGGAGGAATCACCGGCATTGTGTGGTTTCTCCATTTTCATATCGTTTCGCAAATATCTAGTCGTTTCATCGTCAGAAAGGTGGAGTAGGCATTCATGAAAGAAACATACACGACAAACGTGGATCCGGAGGAAGCGGAGGTACAGGAATCGGAAAGCGGGAAAGCAAACCCGGGTGAAACGGACGCCAAATCGGTGCAGGACATCGAGCCGCTTCTGGACGAGCGGATTATCCGGGCGATCCGCGAGATGGGATTTGAGACTTTGAGTCCCATCCAGCAGCAGGCGATTCCCGTCCTGCTTATGGGCGAGGACATCATCGGTCAGGCGCAGACCGGAACGGGGAAGACGGCGGCCTTCGGCATACCGGCCATTCAAAAATGTGATCCGGAGTTGAAAAAGCTGCAGACCCTGATTCTCTGTCCGACCAGAGAGCTTGCGATTCAGGCTGCGGAGGAGCTGCGCAAGCTGGCGAAATATATGCACGGAATCAAGGTGCTTCCCGTTTACGGCGGACAGGAGATCGGCCGCCAGATCGCGGGACTCCGCGGCACACAGATCATTGTGGGTACGCCGGGGCGCGTGATGGATCATATGCGGCGGCATACCATCCGGCTGGACGACATTAATATGGTGGTGCTGGACGAGGCGGATGAGATGCTCAACATGGGATTTCGAGAGGATATGGAGGCGATTCTGGGGGAGATTCCGGGAGAGCATCAGACCGCTCTGTTCTCCGCTACCATGCCCCGGCCGATTCTGGAGATTACGGGGCAGTTCCAGAAAGATGCAAAGCTGATCAAAGTGACCGCCAAGGAGCTGACGATTCCCTTGGTGAGCCAGAAGTTTTACCGTATCAAGCATCAGGACAAGGATGCGGCCTGCATTCGTCTTTTGGATTATTACCAGCCGAATCTGTGTCTGATTTTCTGCAATACCAAAAAGAAGGTGGACGAGCTGTCCGAGGTTTTAAAAAAAGCCGGGTATCAGGCCGAGGGGCTGCACGGCGATCTGGCGCAGCATCAGAGGGATCTGGTGATGGGGCGTTTCCGCAACGGAAGCACCAATATCCTGATTGCTACGGATGTGGCGGCGCGCGGTATTGATGTGGACAATGTGGAGGCGGTGATCAATTACGATATTCCGCAGGATATTGAGTATTATGTGCATCGCATCGGCAGAACGGGCCGGGCGGGCAAGACGGGGCGCTCCTTTACTTTTGTGAGCGGGAAAGAAATTTTCAAGATCCGTGACATTGAGAAAGTCTGCCGGACTACCGTGGAGGAGAAAAAGCTGCCGGGCGCGTCGAAGGTGTTGAAGGCCAAGGCGGACAAATATCTGAATCAGGCGTGGCTGCTCCATGAACATGAGGATATGGAACTGATGAAGAGTTTCCTGCAGCGCAAGCTGGAGCAGGAGGGATGCGACGCACTGGACCTTGCGGCGGCCATGCTCAAATATGAGGTGGGCGATAAGGGGCAGGAGATCGAGGCGGACGTCTACCGGAGCAGGCGGGAATCCGGCGGCTTCGGCGGCGGGCGCGCAGCACAGAGAAGCGGCGGCGCGGGAAGAGACCGGGGACGCAGAGTGGAGAACGGCGGCGCAGGAAGAGACCGGGGGCGCAGAGTGGAGAGCGGCGCAGGAAGAGATCGGGGACGCAGGACAGAAAACGGCGGGAAACGTTATGGCCGAGACGCCCGGAGAGCGGACAAAGGCTATGGCAGACGGGATAAGGACTTTGGCAGGAGGAGCGACGATTGAGAGCAAAGGCAGTAAAATATGTTCCTTATATGATATTGGGGCTGACGCTTCTTCTGCTTTTGGGGTTAAACGGATTCTGCCATGACCATTGGCTGGATTCGGATATGGCGGCAGAGATGGTCTTTTCCAGACTTTTGGCGCAGAGCGGCAGATTTTTGGCGGCGCCGGACTGGTATTATTCCACGGAATTTAGGTTTCTGTACACCCATTGGATCATGGGGCCTCTGTTCCGGGTCTGCGGCAGCTGGCATGTGATCCGCACCGTCACGAATCTTGTGTCCTATGCGTTGACGCTTGGAGCTTATTATTACTGCATGAGGCCGTTGCAGGTGAGAAGGGGGCTTGTCGTTGCAAGCTCGGCCATTCTCCTGCTTCCTTTTTCGGAGACCATGATGACGCATATGGTCATGGGAAATACTTACTTATTTCATGTGATCATTCTCTATTTGTTTTTCGGATTGTATTTGCGGCTTGTGGGGATGGGCAGGGGGAACCGCGTGTGGCAGACGGCGGCGTATCTGGCGCTTGCGTTGATCTGCGGGGTGTCCGGCGTGCGGTATCTTCTGGCGATGCAATGCCCGCTGTTTGTAACGGGATGCCTTTATCTGCTGCGCTCCGCAGAGTTTGAGCGGTTCCGCAGGAATCTGACTGCGGACAATTTCAGAGAACAGGCCGGATCCGTTCTCAAATCCGCCGCCATGAAATATTGGTTCTATGCCGTTCTGGGAGCGGCGGGCAGCGTGGCGGGGTATGCGGTGAATGTTTTGTATGTGGGCAGGAAGTATGTGTTCCAGACCTATGACGCTACCAATTTCATCGCGGTGTATCAGGGCGTGTTTGGGGAGCGTGTGCAGAATGCGCTGGGAAGCCTGCTCATGTTTTTCGGCTATATCCCGGACAGGGGTGTGCTTTCGCTGCGAGGCGTCGTCACGCTCTCGGCGTTTGCCATGCTGGGCGTCTGGGCATACTGCAGCGTGAAGGCGGGCAGGAAGAGCCGCGGCCAGCGCGGTTTTGTAGGTCTGTTCCTCGCGGTGAGCCTGTGCGTGAACGGGTTCGTGTTTGTGTTCACCACCAGCACCATGGTACCCAGATACTATATCACGGTGTTTATCTTTGCCCTGCCCATGCTGTGCTTTTATTTGGAACAGGAAGAACGGTATTTCGACCGCATGGCGGTGTGCGCCGTCTTGGCTGCCTGTCTGCTTCTGGCGTCGGGCAAGACGGTTCTCTCTTATCTTACGGTGGACAAAAACGCCGACAGGCGGGAGGTGGCGGCGTTTCTGCAGGAGAACGGGTACGCCTTCGGCTATGCCAGATATTGGGACGCCAACATGATAACGGAGCTTACCGACGGCGCGGTGGAGATCGCCAATGTGGGGGACGCGGAATATCTGGAATATTTTAGATGGTCTTCCCCGATGAAATATTATGAGGAGGGCTATGCCGACGGCGAGGTGTTTCTGCTGCTTGCCGCAGAGGAGGCTGCGCGGGCGGCGGACACGGAGGTTGTGCGGAGCGGAGAGAAAGTTTATGAGGACGGCGCCTACACGGTATTGGTATACGCCTCTTCAGAAGAGCTGATGCGCCATGCGGCAAAACGCCCGTAGGCGGCGCAGGGCATAGAATCAAGCGGAAAATAAATATTCAAACGTTGGATTGGCGGCAGGATCGCAGGTAGAAATCTGCGATATGCAGGAGAGTAAGGTTGAAAGAAATGCGTTTCAACCTCGGGAGTTGTGGCAGCGGAAGGACGCAGGGGGAGTCGATATGAGAATCGGAATGGGATATGACGTACACAGGCTGGCGGAAGGAAGGGATCTCATCATAGGAGGGGTAACGATTCCTTATGAGAGAGGCCTGCTAGGGCATTCGGATGCGGATGTGCTGTTGCACGCCGTCATGGACGCTCTGCTGGGAGCGGCGGCGCTGGGAGATATCGGCAAGCATTTTCCGGACACGGATCCGGCCTATGCGGGGGCGGACTCTTTAAAACTTCTCGAAAAAGTGGGAGAGCTTTTAGGGGAGGCGGGATTCTTCATTGAGAACATTGACGCCACGATCATTGCGCAGGCTCCCAAGATGCGTCCGCATATCGACGCCATGTGCGCCAATATTGCCGGAGCGCTGGAGATTGACACGGGACAAGTGAATGTGAAGGCCACCACCGAGGAGGGGCTGGGATTCACCGGAAGCGGTGAGGGAATCTCCGCACAGGCGGTCTGTATGCTCACCAGCCCCTTTGACCTGACGGCAGGAGCCGTGGGAGACTGCGGGGGATGTAACGGCTGTCGGGCGCGGGAATAAAGGTCTGGGAATCAAGGTGCGGCCGCCAAAAAGCAGTTGACAAAAGAGGGTATTTTGCATATTCTGTTAAATAGATTTACAGGCGCGGCAAGCGGGATGGGGATCAGAATGGGATTTATCGGAAATATCTGTGAGGAAATCAAAATTATCCGGGAGCGGGACCCGGCGATCCACTCTGCGATGGAGGTGTTCCTCTATCCCAGCTTTAAGGTGATGATTCATTACAGGCTGGCACACAAGCTGTATCTGCGGGGACACTACTTCTGGGCGCGTTATATCTCGCAGAGGGCCGTGCGCAAGACCGGCATTGAGATTCATCCCGGCGCGCAGATCGGGAAAGGGCTTTTTATCGACCATGGGAACGGCGTCATCATCGGGGAGACCACGGTCATCGGGGATAATGTGACGCTCTATCAGGGCGTGACGCTGGGCGGCACGGGCAAGGAACACGGAAAACGCCATCCCACCATCGGCAACAATGTGATGATCAGCGCGGGAGCCAAGGTGCTGGGTTCGTTTACCATCGGGGATAATTCCAAAATCGGCGCGGGCAGCGTGGTCTTGAGCGAGGTGCCGCCGGGATCTACGGTGGTGGGAGTGCCGGGGCGCGTGGTCAAGCGGAACAATATGATGCTGCCGCAGGAGACCATGAACCAGACGGATCTGCCGGATCCCGTGCGGGAAGATATTATGAATCTGCAGAGAGCGAACGCGGAACTGACCAACCGTCTGTTGGACATGGAGGAGCAGATGAAGCAGCTTCGGCGCGGAGCGCGGCCAAACGGAAGCGGTTCGGACGGGGCGGAGCAAGGGGAGACAGGACATGAGCATGAAAATCTATAATACATTGACCAGAAAAAAGGAAGATTTTGTGCCGCTGGAGCCGGGCAAAGTCAAGATGTATGTGTGCGGCCCGACTGTGTACAATCTGATACATATCGGGAACGCTCGTCCGATGATCGTGTTCGACACGGTGCGGCGGTACATGGAACACAAAGGATTTGCGGTCAATTACGTCTCTAATTTTACGGATGTGGATGACAAAATTATCAAGAAGGCCATCGAGGAGGGGGTAGACGCCTCCGTGATCTCCGAGCGGTATATCGCGGAATGCAAAAAGGATATGGCGGCCATGAATGTGAAACCGGCCACCACGCATCCTCTGGCCACGCAGGAAATCGGCGGAATGCTGGAGATGATACAGGTCTTGATCGAGAAAGGGTATGCCTATGCGGCGGAGGACGGCACGGTGTATTTCCGCACCAGAAGTTTCCGGGAGTACGGCAAGCTTTCCCACAAGAATCTGGACGACCTGCGGGGCGGAAACCGTTCGCTTTTAGTGTCCGGAGAGGAGCAGAAGGAGGACGCGCTGGATTTCGTACTCTGGAAGCCCAAGAAGGAGGGGGAGCCTTACTGGGAGTCTCCCTGGTGTGACGGACGGCCCGGCTGGCATATCGAGTGTTCCGTCATGAGCAAGAAATATCTGGGGGATGAGATTGATATCCACGCCGGGGGCGAGGATCTGGTCTTTCCCCATCACGAGAATGAGATCGCACAGTCCGAGGCCGCCAATGGCAAGCCTTTTGCAAAATACTGGATGCACAATGCATTCCTCAATATCGACAATAAGAAAATGTCCAAATCCCTCGGGAATTTCTTCACGGTTCGGGATATCAGCGAAACTTACGATCTGCAGGTACTTCGCTTCTTTATGTTGTCGGCTCATTACAGAAGCCCTCTGAATTTCAGCGCGGAGCTGATGGAGGCAGCCAAGAACGGGTATGAGCGTATCGTGACCTGTGTGGACAATCTGAAATATCTGGCGGGGCAGGCGGCGGAGGGCAAGTCCTCGGACGGAGGACTCTCAGACGGCGAGGGAACGCTTTTGGAAGAGGCGAAGGGCTTTGCGGACAAATTTGACGCGGCCATGGACGATGACTTTAATACGGCGGACGCCATCTCCGCTATTTTTGAGTTGGTAAAGTTCGCCAACTCCCATGCGGACGGCAGTTCTTCCAAGGCATTTCTCGACGGATTAAAGGAAGAGATCGTCAAGCTGTCCGATATCTGCGGACTGATCGTGGATAAAGAGGAGACGCTTCTGGACGAGGAACTGGAGAAGCTGATCGAGGAGCGCGCGGCGGCCAAAAAGGCGAAAGATTTTGCCAGAGCGGACGCAATCCGGGATGAACTTCTGGCCAGAGGGATCGCGTTAAAGGATACCAGAGAGGGCGTAAAGATTGTCCGATTGTAGGGACGAGCGGGCAATGGAGGCGTCTGTATGGCGGAGTGAGAGAACAATGCTGGATTTGATCAAGACACATTTTCATCTGAAAGAGCAGGATATCCGGGGATACTCTCCGCTGACGCTGGCCTATATCGGAGACGGCGTGTACGAGCTGGTCATCCGCACCTTGGTGGTGCAGGAGAACCGTCCGGCAAAAGAGCTGCACAGGCGCAGCGCCAGGTATGTGAAAGCGCAGACGCAGGCGGCCATGGTTCTGGCTCTGCAGGGAGAACTTACGGAGGAGGAGACGGCAGTCTGCAAGCGGGGGCGCAATGCCCAGCCGCATAGCGTAGCTAAGAATGCGTCCCGGGCGGACTACCGCAAGGCGACGGGGTTCGAGGCGTTGATGGGATATCTGTACCTGACGGGGCAGGATGAGCGGATGCTTGCCTTGATCCGGCGCGGCATGGAACTCATAGAGAAGGAGAGCGGAACATGAGCGAGGCGCAGGAGTTGATGATCGAGGGCAGGAACGCCGTGATCGAGGCGTTCCGCGCCGGGAAAACAATCGATAAGGTATATATTCTGGACGGCTGCAAGGACGGGCCGGTCATGACGGTCAAACGGGAGGCAGCCAAGCGGGACGTCCCGGTCAAATATGTGACGAGAGAGAGGCTGGATCAGATGTCCTCGTCCGGCAGACATCAGGGCGTAATCGCACAGGCGGCAGCCTATGAGTATGCCGAAGTGGAGGATCTGTTACAGGCGGCGCGGGACAAGGGAGAGGATCCGTTTTTGTTTTTGTTGGACAATATAGAAGATCCCCACAATCTGGGAGCCGTGATCCGGACGGCCAATCTGGCGGGCGCCCACGGGGTCATCATCCCCAAGAACCGGGCGGTGGGATTGACGGCTGCGGTGGCCCGCACCAGCGCGGGGGCGTTGAATTATACGCCGGTGGCCAAAGTCACCAATCTGGCCAAGACCATAGAGGATCTCAAGCGGGAGGGTTTGTGGTTCGTCTGTGCGGATATGGGCGGAACCACTATGTACGACTTGGATTTAAAAGGGCCGATTGGTCTGGTCATCGGCAGCGAGGGGGAAGGCGTGGGACGTCTGGTGAAGGAAAAGTGCGATATGACCGCGGCCATTCCCATGAAGGGAAATATCGATTCCCTGAACGCCTCCGTGGCGGCGGGTGTGCTGGCCTATGAGATTGTGCGGCAGAGGAGTCAGCGCTGACCGGGCAGGGAGGGGAACCATGCATCCGGCATGGAGAGGTTATGATAAAAGCGTATGAATTTTATGAACGGGCCACGGACGAGGAGCTGATCCACAGGCTGCGGGAAGGCGACGGGGCGGTCATGGATTATATCTGTGAAAAGTATAAGACCTTGGTGCGGAACAAGGCGCGTTCCATGTTTATTCTGGGCGGCGACAACGAGGATCTGATTCAGGAGGGAATGCTGGGGCTGTTCAAAGCGGTTCGGGACTATGACAGCGGGCGGGACGCAAGCTTTTTTACGTTTGCGGATCTGTGTATCAGCAGACAGATGTATACGGCGGTACAGGCGTCCCGGCGAAAGAAACACATTCCGCTCAATACTTATATTTCCCTGTACGGCGACGGCGGGGAACAGGAGGATGGGGAGGGCGCAAAGCTGGAGGATTCTCTGGCGGATCTGCAGGGACGCAACCCGGAGGAGGTGTTTTTGGACAAGGAGCGGGTGGATTATCTGGAACGCTCCATCGAGCGGGAACTCTCCGAGTTTGAGAAGCAGGTGCTGGATCTGTATCTGACAGGGATGAGCTACAGCCAGATCGCAAAAGTTCTGGGGCGGGAGGAAAAAGCCACGGACAATGCGCTGCAGCGGTTGAAAGGAAAAATTAGGAAAATGCTGTGAAGGCGGCCGACAAGGCCGTCTTTTTTGCAGTTTATACTTTTTTTATGAAAAATCACTTATATTTTATTGACTTGGGAGGAGATTCGGACGTATAATCAACAAGGTAATTTCCGACTGACTGGTCGGACGATCATAGAGGACCATGGATCCGTGCCGCCAAGGCAGGATAGTACGAATGGATTCGTCTTGCAAAGATTGTGCCTGCGGCTCAAATCGCAGGTTGCGGAAAGGCATGGTTATTAAAAGAAAATTAAGAAAACAAGAAATTCAGGAGACAGGAAACGGGAAGATATGCCGCGGATGCGGCGGAACGGAGGCAGACATGAGAAAGGCTGGCGTAAGAGGGACTGGCATAAAAGGGATTGACATAAGAAGAACCGGCAGGAAAAAGGCTGACAGCGGCGAGAAAAAAATGTTTCTAAGTCTGATACTGTGTGCGGGACTATTGTGCGCGGGCTGCGGCAGCACGCAGCAGGAGCAGGAGGCAGTCTCCGCCGTGCTGGTAGACGCACAGGAGGCGGGAAGAGGGACGCTGGTGCTGACGAATCAATTTGTGGGGATGGTTTCCCCGGAAGAGTCCGTGTATGTGATCCCGCTGGCGCAGGGAACCGTGACGGAGACCTTTTTTGAAGTGGGCGACGAGGTACAGGCGGGCGACGTCCTGTTTCAGATTGACGACAGCGTCGCAAGGATCCAGCTGGAACAGGCGCAGCTGAGTTATAATAGTGTAAAGCAGCAGGCGGACAGCGCGCTGACCACGCAGCAGGATTCCACTAATTTACAGTTAGACGCCAATCTAAGCAGCGCCCAGCAGTCCTATGAGACGCTGCAGCTTCAGTGGGTGAAAGCGAAAGATGCCAAGGAAGTTGCAGAGGAAGCTGTAGAGGAGTTGGAGAAGCAAATCAAAAATTATAAGAAGCAGCCGGGTTTCAGCAAGGAAGATCCGGTATATCTAAAGATGAAAGAAGGACTTGAAGAGGCGAAGAAAGCGCGCACGGAGGTGCGGGATATGTTTGATACGCTCAATGTCAATTACGAGGCAGCCGAGCGCACACTGAATACGCTCAAGGCGACCAAGGAGTTGACGCAGGGTGCGGCTTTGGAGGACACCAAGGAGCAGCTCAACACCTCCCTGCAGCTTGCGAAAGTGGGGGTGGAATCCGCAGAGCTGGCGCTTTCCTACTATCAGGTGACCACGCCCATCTCCGGCAAGGTCATCAGCAAGAATGTGACGGTGAACGGCATGGCGACTTCCAGTTCCCCGGCGTATATCATTGCGGGGGAGGACAGCATGACCGTCACTTTTCAGGTCAGCGAATCCGTCATGAACACCCTGCAGAGAGGCCAGAGCATCAAGGTGGAGCGAAACGGAGAGGAATTTGAGGGTGTGATCACCGAGGTGGGCAATGCGGTGAACGCCCAGACGGGATTGTTCCAGATCAAGGCTTCCGTCCGTGCGGACGGAGCGCAGCTTCCCAGCGGCGTCAGCGTGAAGATCACCAGCGACACTTACACGGCGGAGAATGAGATCATCATCCCTTACGACGCGGTCTATTACGAGACGGCGGGATCCTATGTATATACCGTGAAAGACGGCCGTGCCGTGAAAACCTATGTGACCACCGGGATTTTTGACGAAAACAGCATTCAGATTGTGGATGGTATTTCCGAGGGCGACGTGGTGATCACCACATGGTCTCCCCGTCTGCTGGACGGTGTGGAGGTGGATGCGAAAACCGCAGAACCTCAGACGGCGCAGAATGAAGGAGGCGGAAAATGAAGCTGACACAACTTGCATTGAAAAGGCCGGTATCCTGTATGCTGGCCATTCTGGCGCTGGCAGTCTTCGGTATTTCTTCCATCTTCGGCTTTAAGCTGCAGTTGATTCCCGATATCGAGATGCCCATGCTGATCGTGATGGCCACTTACCCCGGAGCGGATCCCCAGAGCGTGGACGAACTGGTGGTTTCCGTGATCGAAGACGCCGGTTCTTCTTTAAGCGGTGTGGATTCTACCACCACCATGTCCTATGAAAACTACGGCATGGTGCTGTTTACATACGAGTATGGCGTGGATATTACGGAGTGCCACGACGACTTGAGGGCGGCGCTGGAGGTGGCGAGGCTTTCCATGCCCGATGATGCGGGCGATCCCACTATCATCGAGATGAATGTCAACAGCATGGAGTGTATGATGATTTCCGCGACGGAGACCGGGGACGTGGATCTGTTGAAAGTGGTCAACGAGTCCGTGGTGCCGGAGCTGGAAGCCCTTTCCGGGGTGGCGCAGGTCTCGGTCAACGGCGGCAGCGAGGAATATATCCGAATCGAATTGAACGATACGCTGATGAACCAATACGGGCTGACCATGAACAGCATCGCACAGTTTCTGGCGGCTGTGGATTTCTCCTATCCCGCGGGCAGTGTGGGACAGGGGAATCAGGAAATCAGCATTACGACCTCCATGGAGTACAATACTGTGCAGAAACTCAGGGAGGTTCCCATTATGACGGGGACGGGGCAGGTTCTCACGCTGCAGGATGTGGCCAATGTGACTATGTCCACGAAAGAGGCGGAGAGCTTGAGCCGGTATAACGGTCTGGACAATCTGAGCATCGGAATCCAGAACAAGAGCAGCTTCGGCACCGTAAACGTGTGCCGGGACGTGGAGCGGGAGCTGGAGCGGATTCAAGCGAGGGTTCCGGCCGTAGAGTTTCAGATCACTTATGACGCCAGCGAATCGATTATCGACTCGCTGACGGCGGTGTTTGAGACCCTGCTTCTGGGCGTGGCGCTGACGATGCTGGTATTGTTCCTGTTTTTCGGAGATTTCAAGGCCAGCTTGATCGTAGGCTCCTCCATGCCGATCTCCCTGCTCTTTACGTTGATTGTCATGAGTCTTATGGGATTTTCCCTGAATATCGTAACCATGGGATCGCTGGTAATCGCCATCGGCATGATGGTGGACGCCTCCATCGTGGTGATCGAGAGCTGTTTCCGAAAGCAGCGGGAAGATCTGTCCGTGCAGGAGGCGGTGTTTGAGGGAGCCAAGGAAGTGACCGCTTCCATTGTGGCCTCCACCATCACCACCATCGTGGTGTACCTGCCGCTTGCGCTGATGAAGGGACTGTCCGGCCAGCTGTTTTCCCAGCTGGGCATGACCATTGTGCTGGCCATGCTGGCGTCTCTGATCGCCGCACTGATGCTGGTGCCGCTGTTCTTCTGTGTCTTTAAGCCTAAGGAGAAGGAAAATCTCCCGGTGGATAAGCTGTTGAATAAAGTTACGGGTCTTTATCGGAGAAAAATGCCCGGGCTGCTTCACCGGAAGAAGACCGTCCTGTTCGTCTCGGTGCTTCTTCTGGTGGTATCGTTTGTGATCGCGGGATTTTTGAATGTGGAGATGATTCCTTCCGCCGACGAGGGAATGGTTTCCGTCTCGCTGAATTTCCGCTCCGGAACCTCTCTTGAGCGCAAAGACGCGGCTGTCAGGGAATGGGAGCAGATTGCGGCGGCACATCCCGATGTGTCGGGGTACAGTATTTCTGTGAGCAGTACGGGAGCCAGTATGTCCGCAACCCTCAAAAAAGACCGCGCCATGTCCACGGCACAGGTGGTGGATGCGTGGAACGAATTGGGCGCAGGCATGACCGGCGTGGATGTGACAGTGGCGTCCAGCGGAAGCAGCATGAGTTCCATGATGAGTACCGGAAGCTATGAGATCGATCTGCAGGGGCATTCCATGGAGGATCTGCGCACGGCCGCGGATCTGCTCTCGGAGGCCATGCGGGGCGTGGACGGCGTGGTCAAAGTAGACAACTCGCTGGCCAATGCCTCCACGCTGGTAAAGGTGGACGTCGATCCGATGAAAGCGATGCAGTATGGCTTGACTCCCATCTCTGTGGGAATGACTTTGAACAATGTACTCAGCGGCATCAAGGCGCTGACCATCACCAATGCGGGATCCGAGTACGAGGTGCGGCTGGAGTATCCGGAGGGGCAGTACGATGACTTAAACCAGCTGATGGATCTGATGCTGCCCACCTCCGCAGGAATTAATATTCCGCTGCGCGATATCGCAGAGCTGATCTATACGGAGGGGCAGGAGAGCATTTCGCGGCAGAACGGACTCTATTTCGTGAGCGTCACGGCCACGCTAAATTCTGAGAAGACTTTTGAGGCGCAGGCGGATATCAACGCGCTTGTGGAGGCGCTGGAGTTCCCCCAGAGCGTGACCCCGGCGGACAGTATGATGACGGATATGATGAACGAGGAGCTGCTCGCTATTTTTGAGGCGATCCTGACAGCCGTTTTCTTAGTGTTTCTGGTGATGGCGATGCAGTTTGAATCGCCCAGATTCTCGATCATGGTGATGACCTGTATTCCGTTTGCCTTGATCGGTTCCTTCCTGCTGTTGTGGATCACGGGGCAGACGCTCAGCATGATCTCGCTGATGGGATTTTTGATGCTCATGGGAATCGTGGTGAACAACGGTATTTTGTTCGTGGACTCCACGAATATGCTGCGGCTGGAGATGACGGTGGAGGATGCGCTGGTGGAATCCGGCTGTATCCGTCTGCGCCCGATTCTGATGACGACGCTGACCACCATTCTGTCCATGGTGCCGTTAGGCATCGGGATCGGCACCAATGCGGTCATGATGAAGGGCATGGCCTTGGTAATCATCGGCGGCCTGATAGCGTCCACGATTTTGACGATGCTTCTGATTCCCAGCTTCTACTTGATTCTGGATAAGAAGAGCAAGGATAAGAGGAAAGCGGGAAAGAACAGAAGAAGCGGAAAGGATGCGGCGGCAAATCCGGCAGCGGAGGCATAGGACGTAGCGCTTCCTGCGTGGACGTCGTGAAGGAAGTTTGAGAACGAATTTTCAAACGATCGCTTGGCGGCGGTATCGCGGGTAGAACCTGCGATATGCGGGGGTATAAATATGGGAAAGATGACAGGTTTGGAGCCGAGGCGGGAGATTCCCCCCAAGGTGCTGCTGATGTACGAAGCCGTACAGCAATTAATCGGCGAGGGGATGAGCGTGAACGAGATCCGCGTTTCGTCCATCACGGAGCGGGCGGGGATCGGCAAGGGAACGGCATATGAATATTTTGATTCCAAAGAAGAGATTCTGGTGGGAGCGTTTATCTATTATCTGAGCGGGCTGGCCGAGGAACTCAACGGCACGCTCTCCAAGCTGGGGGGGCTTCGGGAGCAGATCAATTATATTTTTGACGAGCTTGACCGGGAGAGCATGAAAAAGTACTGCTTCATCCACTTTGTCCATGAAGCGACCGACAATTCCCGGTTCGGGCAGGTGTTGAAGGAGAAAATGCGGGAGCATTCCCTAAAGGGGAATCTGGTGGAATTCCTGTTCGGGGATCTGATCCGGCAGGGCATTGCCAGAGGGGACATCAATCCGGACATTCCCATGGATTATCTGGTCTATACGGTGTTCTGCAAGGTGCTGACGTATATGATGTGTATCTGCACGGAGGATTGTTTCCAGACGGATGTGCAGACGCTCAGGGGGCTGATTATTGAAGGGATTCTGAGGGATATGCAGGGATGAGACGAGGGGCGGAGACGCCCCTCGTCTTATGATAACATGATAAAAAGAGTGCCTTAGCCCTATCTCATGTTAATGTTGACATTGGTAAAATGATTGTATAAAATATTATTATATTAACATGTAATAATATCGGCGCGGAACGGATAATTTTAATTTAAAGGAAGCATTAAAATTATGATAGATTTGAGAAAGAAATACCAAAAGTCAATGTTTCTTTGGCCAATTTCAAGAGCAGATAAAAGTATTCTGTGCCATATAGGAAATGGAAAAAGTGTAAGGATTCCTCTAGAATGCTGGGAAACAATTCAAAAGTATATAAATGATTATACCCCTATGGAAATTTGCCTTGCAGCAGATAAAATTGACCGCGAGTATTATAGAGATATTTTTGAACATCTGATTAATAGCAAAATCCTTGTTTTACCACACGAAGAGCATTGTCAGGTTATTGATTTATCTATTACTTGTCGGTGCAATCTTAACTGTAAACATTGTTGCGAACCCGCTCAGTCCATAGATGGAGAAGATCCGTTGTCTACAACGGATTGGAAAAATATTATTGATAAAATTACAACAGCTGGCGTAAAGTATGTGACCATAACAGGAGGAGAGCCAATGGTTAGGTCAGATTTTGTTGAGTTGACGCAGTTTTTAAAGGCGAAAAGAGATGTTCGTAAGGGTTTGATGACAAATGGTACATTGATAGATGAGAGTAATGTGGATGTGATTATTGATACATATTCTGATATTAGCATTAGCCTTGACGGGTATGATGAAGAAACTTGTTCAAAGATTAGAGGTACAGGAATCTTTAAGATGGTAATTAGAAGTGTCAACTTATTGAAAGAAAGGGGGTTTCCACTAGTAAATCTATCAGTGTCTATGGTAGAAACTGCATATACGCAAGGAAAAAGGAAAATTTTCGAAGATTTGTGCAAAAAGCTAAATGTAAATCCCATTATACGCGATTTCAGTGAGAGTGGTCGTGGAAAAATAAATTCCTTGGAAATTAAACCGCAAGAAATAGAAAGCATATATGAGAAGACACGGAAAAACAGAGAATTAATTGATGCAATTAAGCAAATGCCGAGAAGTGTTTGCCAAAACTGTTCGGCGGGGAGAACAAAATTAGCAATTAATCATAATGGTGATATTTTTCCATGTATGCCATTGGAGAATCCTAAATATTGTTTAGGTAATATTTTAAAAGAGGAGTCGTTGGATCAAATATTAAAGGACAATGACAATAGCGGGCGTAAAAATTTTGAACGGCTCTTAATTAGTGGGCGTTCAAAATGTGCAAACTGTGATGTCGCTCCATTTTGCATGTATTGTTTAGATGACTTTGAACAGGACGCAAGGCGAATGGGAATAGATGCGATTTGTAAGATGAGAAAGGAATATTTATCGGAGATCATATGGGGAAGTTAATAGGCTTTACAATATGGGTTACAGCGGCATGTAATATGGGGTGCAAGTATTGTTACGAAGGACAAGACAAATTTGGTATTAATATGAATGGGCGTATTGCAAATCAGGTGGCCAAATGGATTATTGATATGATGAGAAAAAAGAAAATGCAATATGCTATCATACGTTTTCATGGAGGTGAACCTACATTAAACATACCTATAATTAAACAGATTATAAAAACGTTTGAACATGTATCGAAATTGAATTTTTTATATTATATAACTACCAATGGATATTCTATTTCTGATGAAGATATCTTGTATCTTTCAGAACATTTTTCGGACATTTCAATCAGTTTGGATGGCATGGAGAAAAGCCATGATACATATAGAATGGATCAGTATGGTCGAGGCACCTTTCAAAGTGTTTTAGATACGGCGAAAAGAATGAATGCTATATTTCCTAAAATGTGGATTAGGATGACGATAAGATCAAGTGAGTGCGTTGATTTTAATGATAATATACATTTTCTTGTTAGCATAGGTTTTAAAAATATTGCGGCGGCTATTGATCTTGGCGATGAGGAATGGTCAGCTTCGACTATTGATTTGCTTCGAAATCAGTGTTTGAAAATTAAAAAAGAGTTTAAAGATAAAAAGGGGTATAGGTTGCAAATTCCTTTTGGAAATGAGGTCGCAAATCTTTGCGTTTGTGACAGTGGACTTGAGAGATTTGATATTGATCCTATGGGAAGGTTATATCCTTGTACATATGCGATTGAAGAAAAGGAGTTATGTCTTGGCGATGTTTTTGATGGAATAAATGAAGAGGTTTTAGGAAGGGTCAGATCTATATGTGAGGAGGAACTTGCAAATTGTAAAGGGTGTGGCGGATATAAAAGTTGCGTTTCCGTTAGATGCAAATTTATTAATAAAAAACACACAGGCGACTATTTTACGGCAATGCCGTTGGTATGTGAAGTTCACAGACGTGAACTGCAATAAAGATAGAAATTTGTTCTACACACATTAATATCAAGGAGGTTGGTGCAAATGAAATTAGAAGTTAAAAAAATTAATAAGAAAATTGAGCTAGATACGACAGCAGAAAAATGTACTGCATGTATGCATGTAAATTTTGATGCATATAGCAAGGAGGCTTATGAAGAAGGTATAACTGCGTGCTATACTGGAGTTTCGTATGATCGGCAATATATGCCAATCGGTTCATTGGGATAATTTGTAATTTATGATTAAATGTGTGTAGAGGAAATAATTTGCAGGGCGGAATGCCCTGCAAATTTATAAAGAATTATGCGAAAATCAAAATATCCGTTGATAGCTGTCATTGATACTGGAATAGGTGAAAATGTTAGTTATAAGGAATCTATAGTAGGCGGCTGTTCTTTTTTTATTGAAAATCAAACCATTTTTATGGATACGGAATTTTTAGACAGGATAGGACACGGTACTTGTGTGTGTTCAATGATTCGAAGAAAATGTCCAAGTGTTAAATTCTATATTGTGAAAATATATGAAGATATGATGATCACGTCTTCATTGCTTTTATTACAAGCATTGGAACATCTGAAAAAAATACCTGTAAAATTTATTAATATATCGCTATCGGTTAATAGCGAGTCAAATAAAGAGCAAATTAAGAAGGCTTTATATAGTTTATACAAACAAGGAAAAATTATAATAGTTTCTGTAAAGAATAGAATGAAAGAGTCTTTTCCTGCAAATTGTGAGTTCTGTTATGGAGTTAAGGGACTCAAAGATCTAAATGAAAATATTTATATTTTTCAAGAAAAAAGTAGAATACAATTAAAAACAAATGGTTCTCCAGAATATGTTGAGTCCATTAATAGTAAAAACGAGTGGTTTTATGGAAATAGCAAAGCGACAGCGTGTGCAACAGGCCTATTAGCCAGAATATATGCAGAACATTGCGAGATGATACCAAGAATTTCAATGGACATTATGAATGCTTGGTTGGATGAGAAGACGGGACTATTGGAAAAGCAAGAATGCGGGAGAATACAGATGGAAAAAATTGCAAAAATGATTCAGGTGTGTCGAACTTATGGAAGTGGAGACAATGCCGTAAAAGCGTTAAAAAATGTGGATGTAGAAATTGAGAGAGGAGAATTTGTGGCTGTTGTAGGGGCGTCGGGAAGCGGTAAAAGCACGTTTTTAAACATTTTAGGCGGATTAGATGTTCCGACTTCCGGAACCGTTATCATTGACGGAAAGGAATTACAAGGAATGAGCGATGAGAGTCTTACGATATTTAGGCGGGAAAATATCGGATTTGTCTTTCAAAATTATAATTTGATTCCGATGCTTACGGCGTATGAAAATATTCTTCTGCCGATTCAAATTGGCGGAAAAGATGTAGATACGGATGATATTCGCAAAATAATAGAATTTTTAAAGCTGGAGGGACTTGAAAACCGTTTGCCTTCGCAATTGTCGGGTGGACAACAGCAACGGGTTGCTATCGCAAGGGCGCTGGCCTCCAAACCTGCTGTTATTTTGGCAGATGAACCGACTGGAAATCTGGATTCTGAAAGTGGTAAAAATGTGGTGGAATTGTTTGAAAAACTGGTAAAAGAACTGGGACAGACTGTAGTTATGATTACACACAATGAAGCTCTTGCAGTCAAGTGCGACCGTATTTTGGTAATGAAGGACGGAGTGCTTTCGGAGGCTGAAAATGCGTAAAAAGACCAGAACTTTGAAGTATGTAATTCAAATTGCACGGCGTATTTACCGGGCAGATCGGAAAAGAAACGTTGCAGCCATAATTGTTTTGTCCACGGCGGTTCTAGTTCTAATGACTGCTTTTATGACGGATGATTCCTTGAAGGACATGCAGAATTGGCGGAATTTGCAAACGTTTGGAACGGTAGCGGAGGGAGAGTATCTTGGAGTCATGCCGGAGGACTATGAAAAGCTGAAAGAATCCGCGGCATTTACCGATATTTCTTATCGTATTTACCTTGGTTCCGTGGCTGGAGAGGGCGGTGTGAGGACAGAAGTGTATTATGCGCCTGAGAAAGCTGCGGATTGGTGTTTTCATGGAATGGTGGAGGGTCAGTGGCCGATGCTGGCGGACGAGCTGGTGGTGGATGAAATTTATGCGTCCGATAGGGAGTTGAAGACCGGTGATCTTGTGGAACTGGATGTCACGGTGGATGGCCATCGAATTCAAGAGGAATTCAGGGTGTCCGGGATTTGCAGCAGCAATCGTGTAAGTGGGATATCCAGCTTGTTTGTTTCTGAAGCATTTGCGAGAGAGGCTGTGGGGAGAAAAGCCCTTACTGTATATTGTCGGTTTCCATATACGGAATTTTCAGAAAATTTGTTATTGCAGGTCTGGAAGGCGGCAATACCGGGGGTAGAACCCGTGTATCATTTAAATGCGGCCTATAGCGAGGGGGATAATCAAAAGATATCCGGTACAAATTTCCTTTTAGGTTTTCTATTTTTTGTGGTGGTATATCTGGCAATTTATACGCTCTATTCTATTTCACTTGCGAAGGATGTAAAATTGTTTGCATGTTTGAAGATGCAAGGGGTTACCGCTGCGCAATGCGCTACGATTCTGTGGGTGCAGTTTGCATATATTTATAGCGCTGCCTTAGCGCTGGGTGTGTGTCTGGGAGTGGGAGTGTGTAAGACCATGGTACCATTCTTTATGAACGACCGCTTTCAATCCGCGGATGCAGTTGGTATATTTCGATGGGAAAATATTCTGTATGCGGCGGCAATCGTATTGTTTGCAGGGGTTATGGGAGTTAGGAAACCCTTGAAAATTTTAAGAAAAATGCCGCCGATTCATGCTGCAGTCTTCAGCGAATTCCAGAAGAATCAAAGAAGAAGCGGCAAAGCTGTAAAAATGTCGATTTTCCGTCTGGCTTTGCGAGGACTTGGCCGGAATCCCAGACGTTTCTGGCTTGTGTCGATGTCCACTTTTGCGGCAGTGTTTTTGTTTACCTGTATTGTCAATCTTGTGGAAACTGAGACGGCTAGTTATATTGCGTCTAGGCAACAGCCTGCGGATTTTCTAATTGGTACAAGGGAGTTTTGCAATTATTATCTGGATTCCCTTTCAGAGGATAGGATAGGTCATTCTCCTTTTTCACAGGGAGGAGATCGATGGAGCATGGGGATTGATCTGGTGAATCAGGTAGAAAGGCATTGTCCGGAGGCACAGATTCAGCCATTTTATTATACCTTCGGAATCAATCTGAACGAGGAAATCAGCGGACGGCTGGAGGCTTTGCTCAGGGATGGCAAAATAGCGGAAAGGGACAGTTTGGGAAGGAGTTATTATGAGGAACAACTGTCCGACCGCGCCAAAGCCAATTATCGTTCTTTTTGGACGGAAATGCGTTATTATGTGAATTTTGATGTGCTGGAGGAGTGCCGAGTGCTTGAGGGGACGCTTGACGAGGACAAATTTGAATCGGGTAATTATGTGGTGATGATTTCCAATCAGACATTTGCGGGGAGCGGAACTCTTTACCATGTAGGAGAAACGGTGTGTTTGGATCATTTTCCGGAAGGCGTCAGTTATGTGCGGCAGAAGGATGGATATCTGGAGATACAGGGGGGCATTGCACAGGAGTATGAAGTTATGGCAGTTGTGGATCAGGTGCCGCTTATGTGTGCCTATCTGGGTGCGCCATTGGTGATTTTTCTGCCAGCTTGCAACATTCCAGAGGAGGACGGTATGTATCAGCTTTGCGCAATTGGAGTCAATGCGGAGGATACAGCGGCTCTGGAACCAGTCATTAAACAGATCGTTTATGCAGCGGGGGAGGATTTGTATTACTTATCCTATGAAGTGATTCGGGAAGAGGCGGCGGAGGCAGTACGCATGATATGGATATTGGGAGGAAGTCTGGCGTTAGTGGTGGCGGCGATGGCCGGAATCAATTTTGTGAATTATATGCTGACGGGAATCATGGAAAGAACGGAAGAGTTGACGATCTTGAGAGCGATTGGCATGACGCAAAGGCAGCTTTGTGCCATGCTCCGATGGGAAAACTTGATTGTGTCCGCAGGAGCGGCATTATGCGGCTTTGGAGTGGGAATGGCGGGGTGCGGCATTTTGTTCGGCAGCTGTTGGACGGAAGTCTTTCAAGTCTGCAAATTGAATCCGATTCCCGGGCTGATTCTGATCGTGGTTTTGGCGGTATTGGCATGTGTATGCTCCGAGCGCAATGCAAGAATGGAAATTAGGCAACATGATTGAATGGTTTATACAAAATCGTAAAAATATAAAGAAATGTATATTGCAAACAGAAAAAAGTTCTATTCGGGTATTTATGTTGTGTGTAATATGTTCGATCATATCTATTTTAATGCCCATTTTTAATATGAAACTTGTAAACTTATTTGTTTATGAAAGATTTGAAATGCGGCATGGAATTTATTTCTGCTTCTATGTGGTATTAGTTGTTGTTGCCAATTGTTTGGGATATGTTGTTCAAGTTACCCGTACAAGAGTAGAAAATTCAATGCAATCCTATATAAACAATACAATAATTGAAGATTGCATCGAAAAGAAACTTGAGAATTATTGTGAAACGGAATCAACCAACACAGATGTTTTAATTAAAAGTGATGCATCTCTCTATCAACAATTTATATGTATTTTTCTTTTTGATTATCCATTTATGGCGTTCAAAGTAGTTGCTGTCTTTGTGATTTTAGTTTTGTTAGAACCTATTGTGGCGCTGACAGTTTTGTGTCTGGAAGTTTTAGTCACTGTATTACAGAGACAGCTTTGCAAACCGGTAGAAATGCAGTCATGTGTAGTTAGGAATAGTTTGGTGGGGTTCTTTGGTGTGGTTAATGATATTGTTGGCAATAGTTCCGTAATCAAGTCCATAGGGGCAGGAAGTTATCTGAAAGAGAGGGCTAAGATTCAATTTGAGCGATATGCGGAAGACAGAACCCAACAAACAAGATATTCTGCCAGAGCCAGCCTCATTATAGAAACATTGCTTAGTGTAAATATGTTGAGTGTTTTAGGAATGGGAAGTTATAAGATATATAGAGGAGCTATGTCTATTGGTGCATTGTTATCGCTGGTGCAATATGTTGGTTTGTTTATATCGGTATTTACATCTCTTAGTGAAAATACGGTTATGCTTCACTCAGTGAAAAGCAAGCTGAAGGGGATATCAGATGTTCTTGCGAAACATGTGCGGGTAGAGCCGATATTCAAAGAGACTCCCCCGTTTGACGCAGTACGGATTTGTGGCTTGTCTTTTTGTTATTCCGAGAAAATAATTATTTTTGACCAAGCGTCTGCCACATTTAGAAGGGGGAATTTGAATTGTATCTGTGGAGCAAGTGGAAGCGGAAAATCTACGCTAATAAAATTATTATTAGGTGAATATTCCCCAGAAGAAGGAAGTTTGGGACTCACATATAATGAGGAGTCCACAGGGAAATTGAAAGCGGATATGATTGCCTATGTTCCACAGGAGAACGTTTTTTTTTCAGATACAGTCTGGGGCAATATTGGCTTTAACGGTGTTGGATCAAAAGAAGATGCGTATGAAGTGTGCAGACAATGTTCTATTTATGATGAAATAGAGGCATCAGAGAATGGATTTAATTCAATGGTAAATAATAGTATTAAAAATTGGTCAGGGGGGCAAATGAAACGTCTGGCTATTGCGCGCGCAATATTACAGAACAAAGAGATATTGCTATTAGATGAACCGACGGCAGGGTTAGATATGGAGAACACAGAAAAAGTGTTGGAGTGTATCAAAAGATATGCCAGAGAAAAATTGGTGATTGTAGTTACACACGATCCATCTATTGAAAGGTGTGCGGATGTTGTGTATAATATAGAAAACCAAAAGTTAAAAAGAATTGTTTAAGTTATTGTCAGGGAGAGCAGCCAATGAAAAAAGCGAAAAAAGTCGTTGCACTTGCGTTGATTTTGTGTCTGGCGTTATCAGGCTGCGGGCAGCCGCGCCAAACTCAGTCAAAAGAGGTTTCGGACATGCTGTATGCCTATCGTTCGGAACCTTGTTCCGTGGAGGGACTGGACGAGGGATTTGCCATGGAACTGACTGCGGACGGCACATGGATCTATGCGGTCATGGCGAAGTCGGATGCGGAATCGGGCGGCGTGAAAAAATGGTTTACGGGATACCGTGCAGAGGACGGGGAAACGAAGCAGGTGGAGACGGACGGAGCGGAAAAGGCCATGCTGTTGCAGGTTGCCGCAGGAGAGGACGGAGCGTTCTGGGGAGTTCTCTATCAGGTGGAGGCGGGTGTGTTTACGGAATTTTCCGTAAATCGATATGATGAAACCGGTAAAGTGCTGGAGTCCAAGGATCTGGCCGAACTTTTGATGGAGGAGACCGGCGGATATCCTTACGGGCATTGTGTACAGATTGGCCGGGACGGCAGCCTGTATCTGGGGTATGCGGACGGCGGGAATTCCGTCTTGTCTGCGATCTCGCAGGCGGGGCAGGTACTCTTCCGCACAGGCGTGGCCGGAACCGTGGAGAGAACGGTTTTGTCTGACGACGGACACCTGTATGCGGCGGTAAAGCGCGAAGAGGACACGCTGGAGCTTCTATCGGTGGACGCTCTGTCGGGCGAGTCCCGGACGCTTGTCAAGGATCTGCCGCAGAATATGTCCCGGACGCTTCTGGCCGTCTCGACAGATGGGAAGAAGCTGTATTATAACGCCTCGGGAGATTTGTACGAGTATGATGTGGCAGACGGGGAGAGCAGGAGACTGTTTGCACTGGCAGATATGCGCCTTGCAGAGGAAGAACTGGTGGGAGTGGTGCAGGTTGATGCGGAGCATTTTTATTTTCTATCGAATGTACGCAGCGATACCGGGATCAGCCGGGCGGAATTAAACTGTGTCAGCAGGGCGTCTGCGGACGAGGCAGTGCCGGTACAGGCCAAGGAGGTGCTGAAACTGGCGGTGTTTGCGGAGGATGACGACGTGAATCAGGCCGTGGCATGGTTTAACAGACAGTCGAATGATTGTAAAATAGAGATCTGTCTGTACAGCGGGTTGGATGAGACGGACGGGGCGGATCGTCTGCAGGCGGACATCGCATCGGGAAAGATACCGGATCTGATTGATCTGGCAGGCGTCGATGGGATGACCTATATCCGGCAGGGGATTGTGGCGGATTTAACGCCGCTGCTGGAGCAGGATCCGGAGATCTCCGAGTCGGATTTTGTGGAAAACGCTGTCAGCACCTATCGGTATGGAGAGGGCTTGTATGCAATTCCCACCATCTTCTGGCTGGATTCGCTGGTGGGAAAGACGTCCTGTCTGGGCGGGAGAACCGGGTGGACGCTGGAGGAATTTCGGGAATACGCGGATGCGCTGCCGGATCCCGGAGCCGCCACGGCGGGAGCGTCCAAGGAGGAAATGTTCAACCGAATTATGATTCAATATGCGGAGCGTTATATCGACTGGGAGAACGGGACTTGTTCTTTTGACAGCGGAGAGTTCTTGGAGCTTCTGGACTTTGTGAACCGATTCCCGGATCATGCGGTGGAAGACGAGGAACAGATCGTGGACAAGATCCGCGCGGACAAGATGCTCCTGTATCCGACGACCATGAATTGTGCGATCGCGTTTCAGCTCAATCAGGCCATCTTCGGCGAGGAGACGACCTATATCGGCTTCCCGTCGGAGAGCGGCAGCGGAAGCAAGATGATGATTTTTGGCAATGCGTTCGGCATCTCACAGAATTGTAAAAATAAGGACGCCGCGTGGGCGTTTTTGAAATCTATGTATACCAGCGACTCCAAAACCATAGACGGGTTCCCGACGTACAAAGCCTCTCTGGAGAAAGCGTTTGATTTCGCTTCCATGGGAACATACCGCACGGATGAAAACGGAGTCCGCACGGAGGAACCGAAATATGAGCTGCCTTATGGCGGCCTGACGTTTGAGATTTATGCGGCGACCGACGAGGAGATTGGGCAGCTTAGGAGTTTGATCGAAAATGCAGAGCCGGCAGATATTAGAACGCCGGGAATTTATGCGATTTTGCAGGAGGAGGCGTCGGCCTTCTTCGGGGGGCAGAGAAGCGCGGCGGAGGCCGCGGACATCATGCAGAGCCGTGTTTCGCTCTATATCAATGAACGCCGGTAAAACGCCCATTTACCTTTCGTGTTGATGACCGTTTCGTTTTTGCTTTCTCACGGCTGTATGCAGCTGATCCTGCCGCCGGATAAGATTGATGCGTGGATTGATCCCTCGCAAGGGCGGAGGCTCTGGTATCGCATGATTTGACAGATATCCTTTTTCATGTAGTCATGAGCAGACAATCACGATTCTTTTCCCTAGTGCAACTTTTTTCAAAAAATATTGAAATTCAAAAATTAAAAGAGCTATAATAAAAGCGTATTTGTATTCACTATTCATTTGGTATACGCATTGCAAAGGAGTAAATTTCTATGTTCAAGAAAATTTTAAGATGTACGGCGGCGTTCGCAGCGGCGACTTTATTTCTGACCTCCTGCGGGGCGAAGACGAAACAAACCGAAATTACACAGTCAAACGGTGAAAACCAGCTCCTTGCCGACAGCTCGGCTCTCTCTTGGGTGACGTGGGGCGGATATGACGAATTTTGGGAGCTGCTCGGCGAGACCTATCCCGATATTGAAATCGACTATGTGGGTTATGATGGCTCAAATTATTTGGGCTACAGCTGGGCGCAGATGAGGGCGGACGACATCACAGACCTGTTCAGTACCTCGCAGGTACTTGACAAGGAGCTTGCCAAAGAACGGCTTATAGACCTGTCGAGCTATGACTTTATGGGAGATATTTCCACGTCCATACTCGACCAAATGTCCGTGGACGGCGGGATTTATATGCTGCCCGTCAACAACGGTATGTACGGAATACTCTACAACAAAACCCTTATGGAGGAGCACGGTTGGGAAGTCCCCACAAACTTCGAGGAGCTTGAAAAGCTCTGCGCCGAAATTGAAGAGGCGGGATTGATCCCCGGGATACTCGGCACACAGCTTACGGGCGCAAGTTTCGCGGCGGTGTTCAACTTGGCCAAAACAGATTGGCTCACCACGCCGCAGGGTCTGGAATGGGAGGGGGACTTCCTTGCGGGAGACGCGACGGCACAGGACAATGACAATTGGAAAAAAACCTTAGATTATGCTCAAAAATATATTGATATAGGTATGTTTGAGACGGTACCCGACGACCTGTCCAACTCGGCGGTTATGGCCGACTATATGTCACAGCGCAAAGCCGTGTTCTTTACAATGAGCGCGCTTTTGGACAGCCCTATGGAGAACGGCGACGAGTGGGGTATGATGCCCTATATCGGCGAGGACGGAAGCAAAAACATCTATATGTACAGCCCCACAAGCTACATAGGCATAAGCAAAGAGCTTGCCGAGCCGGGAAACGAGGAAAAGCTGGAAAAGGCTATACGGGTGTTGTCGCTTATGTTTTCTGATGCGGGTCAGAAAGCCTTTATCGGTGACAACAAACCCTGCGTTATGGACGTTCTCACCACCACCGACCTCCCCGAGGATTCCATTATATACGACGCTCAGCAGGCTATGCG
>JAMPGV010000013.1 GCA_023663735.1 Muribaculum sp.
TGCTGGTAGTCGGTTGTTATCTTTGGCGGATTTTTTAACCGTTCAAGGATGCTTTGCAGTTCCCCTTTCTTGGTAAATCTCGCAAGCCCTTTCAGATCGGCACGCTCAAGTTCCCAACGCATTGTATACAATGCGTTTGCATTTGCGTTCCTTTTCCGCCTCAAAAATGATTTCATTCTGCCGCTTTAGTTCCTTATAAATCTTAAACAATTTCGGATAGGCGGCTGCCTCGGTTGACATGACGGGTTTTGGCGGTATCTTAGGCTTGCTTGGAATTTCTTTTTCTGCTGGTTTTGGATCAGGCTCTTGTTTTGGTGTCTGCTGCGGTATCTGTCCTGTGTCAAAGAGTTTTGCGGACAGTTCCCTTGCCTTTTGCAGTACCTTTGAAATCAGCATTGCCAGCACCGCAACGGCACTCATAAGGATAGTCCCTAACCGTTCCGGCTGGCGGCCGAATACATCAACGGATTCCCTGATACGGTCGGAGATATACTCTTTTTTTATCTGTCGTATCTCTGTTTCCGCCACGCCGCTGACGATCGCAAAGCCAAATTGCTGTGGCAATTTGGCTTGTCAACACTCACGGTTCCAGCGCATACGGTACTCGTTATCCGTCTGTATCTGTTCCGCTTTCGGGTTGTTCTTCCAAAAATATTCGAAGAATATTTTTTTATCTTCATTGGTGGCAAGGTACAAACCTTTTTCGTCAGAATGAATTAAAACTGAATAAGAAAAACTTTCCCTTGTAACTTGCCCATAAGGGCAAAAACAAGGGAAAAGGATACATATTTTAAGGTTGGGCATATCGCAAAGCCTTGAAAATAGGGGAAAGTTAAGTCAGTTAGTAGATAAACACGAATTGAACGTTCTATCCAATTCGGAATTATACTGCAAGCTGCCTGTTGGTAAATCTTTTCGTTAATAAGTCTAAATAATCCACTCTTCATGTTTAAACATCTTCCCATACCTCTCCCGCAACTCACCTACCAAAAATTCTCTATCTAAGTCTAAATATATACATTCATCCACAATATGTTTCACAAAACCATCCGTCCCCGCCGCCAAAAAAACAACTGCCCCGCTTTCGGTCAATTCCCTCAAAACCTTTACCAGCCCTGACAGACACATATCATAATAAAAAGAACTTGTCTTATAAGGCGAAAAAAATATTTTCCTGCCATTTGCATACCCCAACGCTGCACAAGCCCTCCACCGCTCCCCGCTAAGCTGAAACAACCTTCTGTCAAGTCTCTGCTCGGTCAACAAAAACCTTTGCTGTATATCCTCAAACTTTTCATCTGATTTTTTCCGAGAAAGTGCCTTTTCTATGGATTTTTTCACTATGGCACTCCTATAACTTTCCTCAGACGGTTCCAAATTCCAACTAATAGCCTCTAAATCCTTTCTATGAACCTCATTTTTATCAATATATATTCTTAACCTGCCAAAATCTACCTTTCCGCCCAGCAAATGCGATAAATACATACACCCCTGCCCATATTCGCTGACCAACGCATAAATCTTCCCACTTTCAAACTCTAAATCTCTGTATCGCCATGTATCATAAAATTTTCTCTTTCCCAAACATGCCCCATTTTCGATGAGAGAAGTACATTTTGAAGAATCAATCTTGAGTTTTGAAAAAGAATTATCCATCATTTACCTCCATCAACTCCGATTTGTCCATTTTTTTACCGTTATCGTCCCCCACCGGCAGTCTTTGTCTTAGCAGGACGCGGCGATCATCTGGATGACCTGATTGGCATAAGCGGTAAACGCCGTCCGGTCTCGCTTCATCTCGTCGGTCAGCTCAAAGAAGAGAGCGCCGCCCTTATATTCCCGTTTAAAATAAGGCTCAAACGTGCCGTCCCACTGAGGCAGATAGGCGGAGGATTTCCGAGTGTAACAGTTGGCGGCAGACGCTTGAATACGGTGTTCTTTGTCCACGAATCCGGCCACGGATTTGTGCAGAGCCATATCCTCTGCGGGCAGATAATAATAGTCTTTATAATTGGAATAAAAATATTTCAGTTCGCCGTCCCAGATGGGGATTCTCAGCACGGCCTCGCTTCCCTCGCCGCGGAAATAGCATCCTTCCGCAGCAGCCGATACGGCTCTGGGAAGGGGCGTGGGGAGCGTGACGGTAATCAGCAGTTCCCTGCGGACGCTGCCCTGCGCATCCCGGTAGGAGTTGGCTTGTACTTTCCGGGCGCGGACGGAGTCGGAGTCTCCCAGCAGATCGCTGTAGGACAGCATAGGGAGAATGTCGAGCATTCCCTTGAGATCGTCCGAATTGTGCAGGAGCAGGGATTTCTCCGCAAATTCATTGGGGGATTTCACATAGTCGTGATAGATACCGATCAATTCCCCGCCGGAAAAGACGTCCTCGCGGTCGATGCCGAGGAATTGCTCCAGCGTTTTCTGTTTGCAGTTGGGCAGTTTCAAGAAAGCCTTACAGGGGGAGATGCGTTTATAGAGGTCGATTCCCGCAAAGGCGTCAAGGCAATGGGAAAGTCCCAGCCGTTCGCATTTCTGAGTGAGGAAGGGCAGGTCAAAATTGTTGCCGTTAAAATGCACGAAATAGCGGTACATAGCGGAAAATTCAAAAAATGCCTGTAAAATGTCGGCTTCCTGCTCATAGTTTTCCGCCATCCACTGGATGGTCTGCCATTGGCCGTCCTGATAGAAAGCACAGCCGATCATATACAGATAGGAGGAGCGGGCGGTAAAGCCCGTGGTCTCGATATCCAGAAAGAGTACGCTCTCGAGGGGCGCAAGTCTTTCGAGGGGATAGGCAATTTTATAGTTTTCAATGATTTCTCTGTAAACTCTCATAGGTTCCTCCAATTGCGCATGTGTTCGTGTATGAGCTTGGGGTGATGGCGGGGGACGCATGGCAAGATGGCCATTCGGCCGCTTCCTGCCTTGAATAAGGACATTATACCATAATCCAAGATTTTGTAGTAGATATTTTTCTGAAAAGATAGTAAAATTAAAATAGTTATTGTGATATTTTGTCATGAAAGGAAGAACATATGGCGAAGTTGACTTTTGTGGGAGGGATTCATCCCTATGACGGCAAGGATTTGTCCAAAGATAAACCTATCCGCGAGGTGCTTCCCAAGGGGGAGATGGTGTATCCGCTTTCCCAGCATATCGGCGCTCCGGCGAAGCCTCTGGTGCAGAAGGGGGATCGGGTGCTGGCCGGACAGAAGATTGCGGAGAGCGGAGGCTTTGTGTCCGCGTCCGTTTTTGCCTCGGTGTCCGGAACCGTGAAAGCGATAGAGCCGCGAAGGGTGGCCTCGGGCGATCTGGTGGCGAGTATTGTCACCGACAATGACGGGCTTTATGAGGAGACGCCCCCTGCGGCGGTGAAGCCGCTGGAAGAGATGACCAAGGAGGAGATTCTTGCGGCAGTCAGGGAGGCGGGAATCGTGGGCATGGGAGGTGCGGGGTTTCCCACCCATGTGAAACTTTCGCCCAAAGAGCCGGAACGCATCGACTATGTGATTGCAAACTGCGCGGAGTGCGAGCCGTATCTGACCAGCGATTACCGGCGGATGCTGGAGGAGCCAGAGAAATTAATAGGCGGTATGAAAGCCATTTTGAGACTGTTTGACAATGCCAGAGGAATTTTGGCGGTGGAGGACAATAAACCCGACTGCATCGCGCTTTTGCAGAAGCTGACGAAGGAGGAAAAGCGGATCGCCGTCAAGGCGCTGAAGACCAAATATCCGCAGGGCGGCGAGCGGCTTCTGATCTATGCGGTGACGGGCCGCAAGATCAACTCTACCATGCTTCCTGCGGACGCGGGCTGCGTGGTCAACAATGTGGACACCATGGTGGCGGTTTACCGCGCGGTGGCGGAGGGAAAGCCCCTGACGGAGCGGATCGTGACTCTGACGGGGGACGCCATGAAGGATCCCTGCAATTACCGTGTGCGGATCGGCATGAGTTACGCGGAGCTTCTGGAGGCGGCGGGCGGATACCGTGTGCAGCCGGAGAAGCTTGTCTGCGGAGGCCCGATGATGGGGACGGCGCTGTTTGATTTGAATGTGCCGACCACCAAAACGGCCACCGCGCTTCTGGCCCTGTCCAAGGACGAAGTCTCCGCCATGGAGCCGGGACCCTGCATCAACTGCGGAAGATGTCTGGAGGTATGTCCGGGCCGGGTGATGCCCAGCAGGCTTGCGGACGATGCGGAACATTTTGACGAGGAGGCCTTCTTGAAACATCACGGGATGGAGTGCTGCGAGTGCGGGTGCTGTAGTTTTGTCTGTCCCGCCAAACGGCCGCTCACCCAGCAGATTAAATCTATGCGCAAGATTCTGCTTGCGAAAAAGAAGAAATAGGAGGGAGCCGTATGAGCGAAGAGAAACGTATGCCAAAAGTCTCGTCCAATCCCCATATCCGCTCCCGGGCGACCACGTCGGGGATTATGCTGACCGTGATTTTGGCGCTCCTGCCCGCGGCGGGGTACGGAATCTATCATTTCGGGCCGAGGGCGCTTGCGGTGATTGCGGTTACGGTGGCCGCCGCGGTACTCACGGAGGCGCTGTACGGGCTGATGCGGAAAAAGACGACCGTCACGGATCTGTCGGCGGTGGTGACGGGACTGTTGTTGGCCATGAACCTGCCCGTGGGACTGCCGCTCTGGATGGCGGCGCTGGGCGGCGTGTTTGCCATTCTGGTGGTGAAGCTTCTGTTCGGCGGGCTGGGGCAGAATTTTATGAATCCCGCTCTGGCAGGGAGATGCTTTCTGTTGATCTCATTCCCGAAACAGATGGCTGATTTCACCGTGGAAGGGGGGAGCTTTGGGGGGATTACCTGGGACGCCTGCACGGGCGCAACGCCCCTCGCCGCATTGAAAGCGGGGGAGAGCGTGAAGGTGATGGATATGATCGTGGGGTGCACGGGCGGAACCATTGGCGAGACGTCCTTGATCGCCCTTGTGATCGGCGCCTGTATCCTGCTGTTGTTCGGCATTATCGATCTGCGGATTCCCGGGAGCTATCTTGCTTCGTTTGCGATCTTTGCGGGGATTTTCGGCGGGAGGGGATTTGATCCCGCCTATCTGGCAGCCCAGCTTGCGGGCGGCGGCTTGATGCTGGGCGCTTTCTTCATGGCGACGGACTATGTGACGCGGCCCATTACAGTGAAAGGACAGTATCTGTTCGGCATTTTTCTGGGGATCATGACGGGCATTTTCCGGTTCTTCGGACCCGGGGCGGAGGGCGTGTCCTATGCGATTATTCTGGGCAATCTCTTGGTGCCGCTGATTGAGAAGGCGACCGCTCCGAAGGCCTTCGGTTACGGGAAGGGAGGGAAAGCCCATGGCGCATAAATCGGACAGAACCGTGATGCTGCAGGAGGCGGGCATTTTGTTTGTCATCACGCTGATTGCCGGCATACTGCTGGGATTCGTATATGAGCTGACCAAGGAGCCGATCCGGCTTCAGCAGGAGAAGGCGATACAGGAAGCCTGCGCTGCGGTTTTCCCGGGACAGGAGAGCGCAATGACCTTCCGCGCGCTGGAGTATGCGCCGGACGAATCCCTTGCCGCAAGTCTGCGGGAGGAGGGCGTGGAGATCGGAACCGTGTATGAGGCGGCCTCCAACGGAACTTTCTGCGGCTATGTGGTGGAATCCGTTTCTTCCCGGGGCTATGGCGGCGACATTGTGCTGTATGTGGGCGTCTCGGCGGACGAAACCGTGAGCGGCGTGTCTGTGCTGGAGATTTCGGAGACTGCGGGGCTTGGCATGGAAGCGCCCAAGGTGCTGACGCCGCAGTTTGCAGGGAGGCGTGTGGAGCGCTTTTCCTATACGGGGACAGGCAGCCGAGCGGATTCCGAGGTGGACGCTATCAGCGGGGCTACCATCACCACCAAGGCCGTGGTGAATGCGGTAAACGGCGGTCTGGAGACTGCCCGGACTCTGCTGCGGGGAGGTGCGGGAAATGAGTGACGGAAAGAAAACTGCGGACAGACCCGCGGAGCGGCTCTACAACGGTCTGATCAAGGAGAATCCCACATTTGTGCTGCTGCTTGGCATGTGTCCCACGCTGGCTGTGACCACGTCCGCCGTCAATGGTCTGGGGATGGGGCTGACGACCACAGTGGTTCTGATGTTGAGCAATCTGATGATTTCGCTGCTTCGGAAAGTGATTCCCGGCAGGGTGCGCATTCCTGCCTTTATCGTGGTCATCGCCTCCTTTGTGACGATGGTGCAGCTGCTTCTGGAGGCGTATATTCCGGCGCTGAATCAGGCGCTTGGCATGTACATTCCGCTGATTGTGGTCAACTGCATCATTCTGGGAAGAGCGGAGAGTTACGCCTATTCCCACCCGGCCATGGCTTCTTTGTTCGACGGTCTGGGGATGGGGCTTGGATTTGCTTTTGCGCTGACCTGTATCGGCGCGGTGCGGGAGCTTCTGGGCGCGGGGAGCCTGTTTGGACTGGCGGTGGCGCCGGAGCGGTTTACGCCCGTTTTGATTTTCCGGCTGGCGCCGGGGGCGTTCTTTGTGCTGGCGGGACTCACGGCTTTCCAGAATGCGCTGAAGAATCGAAATCGCAGGAAGCCGGGCGGTTCTGCGGCGGATGCGCTCCCTGCGGGCTGTATGCAGGACTGTACCGCCTGCGGGGTGGACGGGTGCGCTTCCCACGGCAGATTCTATGACGAGGCGTTTGCAGGAAAGCGGCAGGATGACGAAGAGCTGACGATCATTGATCTGGGAGAGGAGGAGCGCTAAATGGACAATGTGAGAGAACTGCTGGTCATTTTCATCAGCTCCTCTCTGGTGAGCAATGTGGTGCTGAGCCAGTTTCTGGGGCTTTGCCCGTTCCTCGGCGTCTCCAAGAAGATCAAGACGGCGGCGGGCATGGGGACGGCGGTGATCTTTGTCATCACGCTCTCAAGCGCGGTGGCGGGAGTGATTTATCGTTTTGTCCTACAGAGATTCGGGCTGGAGTATCTGCAGACCATCGTGTTCATTCTGGTGATCGCGGCGTTAGTCCAGTTTGTGGAGATGTTTCTGCGGAAATGTATGCATGGGCTGTATGAGTCGCTGGGAGTCTATCTGCCCTTGATTACCACCAACTGCGCGGTGCTGGGGGTGGCGCTGACCAATGTGCAGCGCCAGTATGGGATTCTCACCGGTATTTTGAACGGATTTGCCACCGCCGTGGGCTTCACCATAGCCATCGTGATTCTGGCGGGACTTCGGGAGAAAATGGAATACAATGATGTGCCGAAGCCGTTTAGGGGGATGCCGACGGTTCTGCTGACGGCCGGTTTGATGGCGATCGCATTCTGCGGATTCTCGGGACTATTATAGCTGGGGGTATAAATATGAACATCATAGGGATCGTTGCCGCTGCCGCCGTGGTGGGGCTTGTAGGAATTTTTGTGGGGCTGTTTCTGGGGATTGCGGGCATCCGATTCAAAGTGGAGACGGACGAGCGGGAAGAGGCCGTGCTGGCGGCGCTTCCCGGCAATAACTGCGGAGGCTGCGGGTATGCGGGATGCTCCGGGCTGGCCGCCGCCATCGTGAAGGGAGAAGCGCCCGTCAACGCCTGTCCGGTGGGAGGCGAGTCCGCGGGCAGCCGGATTGCGGCCATCATGGGTGTGGAGACGGAAAGCCTTGAACGGAAAACCGCTTTCGTTCATTGTCAAGGCGATTGTGAGAAGGCCGGGACGGATTATGAATACACGGGCGTCAAGGACTGCCGGGTCATGGCGTTTGTGCCGGGCGGGGGGCCGAAGTCCTGCAACAGCGGATGTATGGGATACGGAAGCTGTGTGGAGGTCTGTCCTTTTGACGCCATTCATGTGGTCAACGGGGTGGCCGTGGTGGATCGGGAGAAATGCAGGGCCTGCGGGAAATGTGTGGAGGTTTGTCCCAAGCATCTGATCTCTCTGATCCCCTATGAGGCGCAGACCGAAGTGGCCTGCCGTTCCACGGACAAAGGCCCTGTGACCATGAAAGTCTGTGGCGTGGGCTGCATCGGCTGTGGAATCTGTGTGAAGAATTGTCCCGCACAGGCAGTGGCGGTGACGGATTTCCATGCGCAGATCGATCAGGAAAAATGTACGGGATGCGGCGTGTGCGTGGAGAAGTGTCCCAAGAAAGCGATTGTGAAGTTGTGAGAGAGGAGAACTGCAGATGCGTTTGCCGGATGATTTGGAAGAGAATAGGAGCAGCCTGACGCCCACGGTACTCTCGGCGATCGTGGCGGTGACGCTGTTTGTGGGAGCCATTCTGGTGCTGGTGCTTTTGATGAACAATCAGCGCCGGGTACGGCATTCCGGCGGGGAGCCGGAAACGAAAGAGTCTGTGGAACAGCAGACGCAGACGATGCAGTATCCGGACACGGATGCGCTGGTGTCGGGCAGAACGCTCTCCCCGGACGATCTGGATTTCTGGGATAAATATCCGGAGAGAACCGAGGAGAGCAGCGCTGCGCCCGAGCCGTCGAAGCCCTCGGCGTCCAAGGAGACGGAGACGGCCACCGTGCCGGAGAACGATCCGTCTACCGACGGGAAACACACGCTGGTGAAGAACCGGGACGGCAAGGAGGAGTGGGTGCTGATCAGCCCCTATCTTCCCAAGCATGAATACGACTATACCAAGCTGGTCTGCCAGTCCGAGTTGATGAAGTATTATGAGGACGGAAGACAGATCTCCTATGTGGGAGCCGATATTTCCAAATATGAGGATTATGTGGATTTTGTAAAGCTGAAAAAAGCCGGAATCGACTTTGTCATGCTGCGGGTGGGCGCCAGAGGGTACGGAAGCGGACAGCTGGTGGCGGATGAGAATTTTTCCAATAATATCAAGCGCGCCACGGAGGCCGGGCTGAAAACGGGAGTGTATTTTTCCTCACAGGCGGTTACGGCGGAGGAAGCCGTGGAAGAGGCTGAGATGGTCATAGAGGCTCTCGAGGATTATCAGATCACCTATCCGGTGGCTTTCGACATGGGATTTGTGGAGAATGACACGGCGCGGATCGAGGCCTTAAGCAAAGCGGAGAAGACGGAGATTGCGAAGACATTTCTGGACACGGTGGCGGAGAGCGGCTATATGACCATGCTTTACGGGGACAAGGAGTGGCTGATCAAGGAGATCGACATGTCCAAACTCACGGCCTATGACGTATGGCTGTCCCAGCCGCAGGACGTGCCGGACTATCCCTACCGTTTCACCATGTGGCAGTATACGAAGTCGGCTTCCGTGGACGGCATTGCGGGCTATGCCAGCCTAAGCATCAGTTTCATAGATTATTCGGAGAAGTAGGCGGGCGGTAATTTAAGATTTTGGGGGAAATCTCCACCTGTGTGTAGAGATCCGCATAGCGGCTGGGAGACATCCCCTCGATATAATTGGGCGTAAAATTTTTGCGGACGCCGTTTTTGCGCAGCACGTCAGCCGCCTTGTTGTAGGCGATGGCGGCTTCCTCCGCGGAAGCGTACCGCCCTACCAGATAATCGCCCCGGATATGGATGCGGACAGTATAGAGATACTGTCCGTTTTTGTGCCGAGTGAGGCGGACGCCGTGATAGACGTTCAGGATTTCCAGATTCTCGCGGCGGAAATCCGTGGAATCGCCGTTCAGGAAGCGGAAGTCCCGGCCCTCCACTGCATAATTTTTGATACCGTACCGGGTCATGAGATTCACCTGCATCCCGTAGTCTGCCACGAAATAGTGGCGTCCCCGGCACATGATCTTGTGGGAGGAGTAGTAGAACAAATCGTCGAGGTCGAATTTCAGGCTGTGTTCGGGGGTTAGATGATACTCAAAATACTTTTGCCGCAGATAAATGGGCGTGCCGAAGTAGATGTCGTTGTCTCTGAAATTCAGCAGACAGACCCACTTGGCGAAGGGCAGGGGGGAATGCGCCTCATACTGCCACAGGGCGGCGGAAGCGTCTTCCAAGAGCCTTTTTCCCTCCAGATAGGCCAGATGGGCGGACTCGGCCGTAGAAAAGCTGCCGAGGCTGATATGTTTTCTCCGGTGGGTGAGGGAGGCGCGGAAGTAAGCCGCGCCGTCTTTCCTGCGCACGGGATAGACGCCCTCCAGGCGGGTATTTGGTTGTGTTTGTCCGGCATCCCATTCCTTTTTCATATTTTCAGTATAGCATGATTCATAAAAGAAAGACAAGCCGCATACATATGTTTAGAGCGGTTTTTCCCACCGGGAATACCGTTTGGATACTGGCCGTGTCGGCCGGGAAGGAAAGCATATAAGGAAAGCATATGTATAAGAAGGCGGTCAGCGGGTTGATTCTTCTGAACCTGATTATGCTCTTTGGCGTAATCTGCGTGAAGGGCATCTCGCAGAACAGACAGGCTTGCGTACCGGCAAGCGAAATAAAATTGGATGAGCGTGTGCTGGCGGAGCGGGAGGCGGGCGCTATGGGAATTGCGGAGATTGCGGTCTCCGGCCAGCGGGTGGTGGACGTGCGGTTTCTGGAGCGCGAGGGAGGATTTAGTCTGGAAGAGGAGGAGCTGGAGATCCTGATGCGCATCGTGGAGGCGGAGGCGGGCAATCAGGATGTGGAAGGCAGGCTTCTGGTGGCCAATGTGGTGCTGAACCGGGTGGAGAGTGAGAAATTTCCGGACAGCGTAAAGGACGTGGTGTTTCAGGCGGAGAACGGCGTGAATCAGTTTTCCCCGGTGTCCAACGGGAGCATCTGGACGGTGAAAGTCAGCGAGGATACGGGCGAAGCGGTGGAACGCGCCCTGCGGGGAGAGGATCTTTCGGACGGCGCGCTCTATTTTGTGGCGAGAAGATATGCGGACGGGGAGAAGGTAAAGTGGTTCGACACGCATCTGACCTATCTGTTCGAGCATGGGGGGCATGAATTTTACCGATAAAACGGACAACTTTTTGTTGCTTTGCGGGAGAGAACTTGTTATGATGGAAGAAGCTGGAGAAAACCAGAAGAACTCAAAACATCAATTTGGGAAGGACGGGGAAAGTATATGACATACGAAGAGCTTGTGGAGCAGGTAAAGCAGATTGCGGGCAAGGCCGACGCAGGCAGGATTCCGGGACACCTTGTGTTCCAGTTTAATATCGAAGGCGAGGCGGCGGGTGCATTTTATCTGGAGATTGCGGACGGAAAAGTGAATATCCAGCCCTATGAGTATTATGACAGGGATGTGCTGGTGACCTGCAGCGCGGACACGCTGCTCAAAATCGTGAGCGGCAGGCTGGATCCGATTCTGGCGTTCACCACCAAGAAGATCCGGGTGGAGGGCGATCTGGGGAAGGCTGTCATGCTGAAAGAGATCGTGAGAAAGTGACGGCGGCTCCGGCAAATCTTGCGCCGGTATCAAAAGTGTGCTATACTGGCTAAGTGTATGATTGCGGATGCGTTCATACAGACACGAAGGAATGCCGGAGACGGCGGAAAGAGGAGAAGAGAATGGACGTACTTTACAGCAGTACGAGAAGCGGAAACACACAGGGGGACGCCGGACGCGTGACTTCCTCACAGGCTATTTTGAAGGGGCTTTCCGATGACGGCGGGCTGTTTGTGCCGGATCATATCCCGGCATTGGACAAGAGTCTGGAGGAGCTTTCGCGGATGGATTACAGGCAGACGGCCTACGAGGTCATGAAGCTCTACCTCACCGATTTTACGGAGGAAGAGTTAAAATCCTGTATTGATAAAGCATACGACGAGAAGTTTGACACGGAGGAGATCGCTCCGTTTACAGAGGCGGAGGGAGCCTATTATCTGGAGCTGTTCCACGGTTCCACCATCGCGTTCAAGGATATGGCGCTGTCGATTCTGCCCCACTTGATGATTACTGCAGCCAAGAAGAACCGGATGCAGAAGGAGATCGTCATTCTCACCGCCACCTCGGGAGATACCGGGAAAGCGGCTCTGGCGGGGTTTGCGGGCGTGGAAGGCACGCGCATTGTGGTCTTCTATCCCAAGGACGGCGTGAGTCCGATTCAGGAGAAGCAGATGGTGACCCAGAAGGGAGCCAATACGCTTGTGGTGGGAATCCATGGCAATTTTGACGATGCGCAGACCGGTGTGAAAAAGATTTTTTCCGACAAGGCGCTGGCGGAGGAGATGGACGCGGAGGGATTTTGTTTTTCCTCGGCCAATTCCATCAACATCGGGCGGCTGGTACCCCAGATCTGCTATTATGTCTACGCCTATGCAAAGCTTTTGGGCGAGGGCAGGCTTGCCCCGGGAGAGCGCTTGAACGTGGTGGTTCCCACTGGGAATTTCGGAAATATTCTGGCGGCTTTTTATGCCAAGAACATGGGGCTGCCTATCGGAAAGCTGATCTGTGCGTCCAATGAGAATAAAGTCCTGTACGATTTCTTCCGGACGGGAATCTATGACCGGAACAGGGAGTTTGTGCTTACCTCTTCCCCGTCCATGGATATTTTGATTTCCAGCAATTTAGAGCGGCTGATCTACCGCATCGCGGGGAATGACGCGGGTCGAAATAAGGCGTTCATGGAGGCGCTGAGCGGTCAGGGAAGCTATGAGATTACGGAAGAAATGCGCGCCCAGCTTGCGGATTTTTACGGAAATTATGCGGACGAGGAGGAGACGGCCGAGGAAATCAAGCGCATCTATCGAAGCTGCGGGTATGTGCTTGACACCCATACCGCCGTGGCCTCCGCGGTTTATCAGAAATATGTGAAGGAGACCGGGGACACCGCAAAGACGGTGATCGCTTCCACGGCCAGCCCGTTCAAGTTTACCAGAAGCGTCATGAACGCCATCGACGGAAAATACGACGCTATGGGGGATTTTGAGCTGGTGGACGAGCTTTCTCGGATCGCCAATGTGAAAGTGCCGGAGGCCATCAAGGAAATCCGGACCGCGCCCGTGGTGCATGACAGACAGTGCGAGGTGGCGGAAATGAAAGACGTGGTGCGGGAGTTTCTGGGGATGTAAAGACTGCCGTGGAAAGTGGGAGCTTTGGAATCAGGGGATTCCGAGGCTCCTTTCGTGCATGGTGTGTGAATGCAGCAGGGAGGAATGGGACTCGGAGGAGTCGAAGGAGGAGAGGACAGGATGACAAATCAGGAATTGCTGGCGCATGTGGATCATACGCAGCTACAGGCGTATGCCACATGGGAGGATATTCGGAAGCTGTGTGAGGAGGCCGTGGCATACGCTACGGCAAGCGTGTGCGTGCCGCCTTGTTATGTGCAGAGGATTCACGAGGCTTATGGAGACAGGCTGAAGATCTGTACGGTGGTAGGATTCCCGCTGGGCTACAGCGTGACGGCGGCCAAGAAGGCGGAAGTGGAACAGGCTCTGGCGGAAGGCTGTGACGAGATCGACATGGTGGTCAATATCAGCGATGTAAAGAACGGGCTGTTCGACCGGGTGGAGGAGGAGATCCGCGTGCTGAAAACCGTCTGCGGGAGACATCTTCTGAAAGTGATCGTGGAGACCTGTTATCTCACCGAGGAGGAGAAGATCGCCCTGTGTGGGGCAGTTACCAGAGCGGGGGCAGATTATATTAAGACATCCACGGGATTCGGAACGGGGGGCGCCACGAAGGAAGACGTGGAACTTTTGGCGGCACACATCGGCCCGAATGTGAAAATCAAGGCGGCGGGCGGCGTGTCCACCAGAGAAGATCTGGAGCTGTTCCTTGGACTTGGCTGCGACAGGATCGGGACGTCCAAGGCGGTGGCGTTGCTTGCAGGGAAGGAAACCTGAGGAAAATATGCGGGAAATTATTCGGATTGCCTAAATTGGAGTTTTGCAATCGCCTAAATGATTTGAAAAAGGGGGAGAATGACATGGACAACACAATCATACGGCAGAGACTTACGCTTCTGCGGGCTAAAATGCAGGAATGCCGGATGGATTATTATATGATCCCTACGGCGGATTTTCACAGTTCGGAATATGTGAGCGGCTATTTCAAGGTGCGGGAATATTTCTGTCATTTTTCAGGCTCCAACGGGACGCTTCTGGTGTGGCAGGAGGGCGCGGGGCTTTGGACGGACGGGCGGTACTTTATTCAGGCGGAGCGGGAGCTTGCGGGAACCGACGTGGAACTGTTTCGGATGCAGGAGGAGGGCGTCCCCTCCATCGAGGAATTTCTGGCCGCGCGGATGCAGGACGGACAGACGCTCGGATTTGACGGCCGGGTGGTTTCCGCCCGGGACGGCAGACGCTATGAGGAGAAATTTGCGGCGGCGGGAAAGCGGATCCGCATCGAATGTACCATGGATCTGGCAGAGACGCTCTGGACAGACAGGCCGGAGTTCCCGGCGGGGAAGGTGACGGTGCTTTCGGAAGAGCTTGCGGGCCAAAGTGTGGAGCAGAAGCTTGCGGATGTGCGCAGAAAGCTTGTGGAGGCAGGGGCGGAGAGCCTTCTGCTCACCAAGCTGGACGACTTGATGTGGCTCTTTAACATCCGGGGATGCGACGTGGAGTGCAATCCCGTGGCCATGTCCTACGGTTTGATCACACAGGCCAAAGCGGTGCTGTTCCTCCAGAGGAAAGCACTGGATCGGGAAGTGTGTTCTTATCTGGAGGCGTGTCAAATCGAGCTGCAAGACTACGGGGAGATTGTGCCTTATCTGGAGGGATTATCCGGGGGGCAGAAGATTCTGGCGGATCCGCGCTATTGCAGTTATGCGCTCTACCGGGCGCTGGCGGAAAAGCAGACCGTGGTGGAGGCGTCCAATCCCACGGAGGCGCTGAAGGCCGTGAAGAATCCCACGGAGCTTGCCCATATGCGGGAGATTTATCTAAAGGACAGCGTGGCCTTGACGAAATTTATTTATTGGCTCAAGACAACGGTGGGAAGCGGTGCGGCGATTACGGAGGTGGACGCCGCGGACAAGCTGGAGGAGTTCCGGCGGGAAATTCCGGAGTTTTTGGATTTGTCCTTCCCGACGATAGCGGGTTACGGCGCTAATGCGGCCATGATGCATTATGAGGCTGTGCCGGGGAACTGTGCGGTGTTAAGACCGGAGGGACTGTTTTTGGTGGATTCCGGCGGACAGTATCTGGGCGGCACCACGGACGTGACCCGCACCATTGCGCTCGGCCCTGTCGCCGAGGAGCAGAAGCGGCATTATACGGCGGTTGCCGCCGCCATGCTGCAGCTGGCTCACGCGCGGTGGCTGTACGGCTGTACGGGACGGAATCTGGATATTCTGGCGCGCCAGCCCATCTGGGATCTGGAGATCGACTATCAATGCGGCACGGGGCATGGCGTGGGCTATATTCTCAATGTGCATGAAGGGCCGCAGAATATGCGTTGGCGTTTCGCCAAGGGGCAGGAGGAGGCCGTGCTGGAGGCGGGCATGGACATCACCGACGAGCCGGGCGTCTACATTGCGGGAAGCCACGGCATCCGCATCGAGAATGTGATGGTGGCGCAAAACGATGTGAAGAACGAGTACGGGCAGTTCATGCATTTCGAGACGCTGACATGGGCGCCGATCGACTTTGACGCCATCGACGAGCGGTATCTGACGGACACCGCAAAGGCCATGCTCTATGAATATCAGCGGAAGGTCTATGAGAAGGTGTCGCCCTGCTTGAACGAGGAGGAGCGGGCGTGGCTTAAGAAAGAGACCAGAGTGGAAGAAATGGCGTAAGGGGGATTTAGAAAGTTCTTTCGGCGGATTTGGCCGGAGGATCTTAGGGCATAGGACATGCAATACGAGCGGGGTGGCGGTATGACGGAGATGGAAGAGCATATCAGCGAGCTGGCGGAAGCGCTTTTTCAGGGCGTGGTATCCGAGCGGATACCGGAGGACGCGGTGGACGAACTGGCGCGTATTCTTGCGGAAGATGTCGTCTGGCCGAGAAACTCCACATTGGAGAAATTGGGACAGTACCTGCATTCGTTGTGGCATTCCGGAGCGTTGGAAGGTATGCCGTGGGATTTCACGTTTCAGGTGGGTCGCCTGTGCGCGCTGACAGACCTGCTGAAGCTGTCCGAGGAGCGGAAAGCGGATGAGGAACAGCTGCTGATGGACGCCAAACGGTATCTGAACAGGCAGGCGATCTTTCGGGCGATTGCGGAGGAGCAGGGCGTCCGGCACGGGGAGCTGGCGGAGAAGGTGGGCTTGTCCGGTTCGTCGCTGTCGCAGTTTATGAATCGGATTGCAAGCAGGAAGTATATCTTTTACCGCAAGAGCGGGAGGACGAAGTACTATTTTCTGTCGGAGGACGGCAGGGCTTTGCTGGAAAAGATGGAGGAACTGTATTGACTTTTGAAACGCGTTTTGAGATAATGATATGGAAATCGGCACGGAAATGTCGGTTTTGCAGATATACAAGCCACCGTATTTTCCGATACGGTAAAAATACAAATAAGGAGGATGTACCAAATGTCAACAAAAGCTTATTATCCGATTTCTGAAATCGGCGCAGGCAAGCCCGGATTCAGCAGAACCCGTTCCATTATCGAGGGCGCTTTCTACTGCAACAATGTGGTAAAAATCAACACTGTCAGAGAAGCGTATGAGCTTGCGAAGAATTCCCCCGGAACCATCGTGACCGACATGCCCGTATACAGGGCGGAGGAGCAGGGACTTGAGAAGGACGCAAAAGTGCTGCTGTTCAACGACGGCGCCGTTACCGGACGTTATGCCGCCGCGCGCCGCATCAAGGGCGAGCCGGGCGTGGACGCTGCCAAACTTGACAAGGTCGTGATGGACGCCATCTATAGAACCCGCTGGCAGACCATGTATCATGCGGAGTGCTTTATCGGTCTGGATCCCGAGTTCATGGTGAAAGCACATCTCTTGATTCCCGAAGGCGAGGAGAACCTGCTTTACAACTGGATGCTGAACTTCCAGTATATGTCCGACAAGTATGTCGCAATGTATAAGGAGTCCCAGCCCGTGGGCGGCGGTAAGGAGCCGGATATCTATATCTTCTCCAATCCCCAGTGGACGCCGGAGGAGGCTCCCGACGTGGACTACAGCTGTCTGAGCGATCCTTTGACTCTGTGCTATTTCGACACCAACGAGAACTGTGCCGCAATTCTTGGAATGAAATATTTCGGCGAACATAAGAAAGGCACTTTGACCATGGCATGGGCGCTGGCGAACAGAAACGGCTATGCATCCTGCCACGGCGGACAGAAGGAGTATTCTCTGGAGGGCGGCAAGAAGTTTGTGGCTTCCGTGTACGGCCTGTCCGGATCCGGCAAGTCCACGCTGACCCATGCAAAACATGGCGGCAAGTACGATGCGTTCGGCGGCATCAAGGTGCTGCATGACGATGCGTTCATCATCAATTCCGATACCTGCGCATCCATTGCTCTGGAGCCGACCTATTTTGACAAGACTGCCGATTATCCTACCGGATGTCCCGACAACAAGTATCTGCTCACGGCGCAGAACTGTTCCGCAACGCTGGACGAGGACGGACATGTGCAGCTTGTGACCGAGGATATCAGAAACGGCAACGGCCGCGCCATCAAGTCCAAACTGTGGTCTCCCAACCGCGTGGATAAGATCGACGCTCCCGTAAACGCTATTTTCTGGATTATGAAAGATCCCACCATCCCGCCTGTGGTGAAGCTGAAAGGTTCCGCGCTGGCATCCGTTATGGGCGCTACGCTGGCAACCAAGACTTCCACCGCCGAGCGTGTGGCTGCGGGAACCGATATGAATGCGCTTCGTATCGTGCCTTATGCAAATCCGTTCAGAACCTATCCGCTGGTAAATGACTATGAGAAGTTTAAGAAGCTGGTGGAGGAGAAGAACGTGGACTGCTACATCGTCAACACCGGAGACTTCATGGGAACCAAGTGCAAACCTGCGGACACGCTGGGAATTCTGGAGACCATCGTTGAGGGCAGGGCAAAATTTGAACAGTGGGGTCCTTTCGAGGATATCGAGATCATGTACGACTGGTCCGGCAAAACTTCCGATGCGTTCAAGCCCGATCTGTCCGACAAGGAGTATGTGAAAGCCCTTCAGGCCGCTATGCAGAACCGTGTGGACGCAGTAGAAGGCTTCGCTACCAAGAAGGAAGGATACGACAAGCTTCCCGACGAGGCTCTGGCAGCTCTGAAGAAGATCGTTGACGAAGCGGCTTCCCTGTAAAAGTTTCCAGATTTTACAGTTGTAATATGCCGTCGGATTCGATATAATAATAGTAACCTGAAATGCGCGATAACCCTTGTTCGTTTTGAACCTACATTTACTTTAAACGGGATTCCTATATTGCCGGATGGCTGTCAGGCCTCCACGGCGGCACGTGTGCCGCCGGTTCGCAGGGGAAGGCAAAAGTGCGGTTGCGGTAACCCACCTAGCATTGCTAGGAGTCAAAAAACAAGGGGCGGCATTTTGGGCATTTCACACAGACAAAAGAGAGAGCAGTCCGCAAGGGCTGCTCTTTTAAGCTAGAAATCGGCAGAGAGGAAACAGTTGGATTGCGGAAGGAAGATTGGCTGAGAGATTGGAAAGAAATAAGTCATATGAGCCGCCGGGACAGAATACGGTTTAAAATGTGGGTCAGTATGCTGGGCATATTGCTTCTCTTGTTCCTCTTTGTGGGGCGGCTGCTGGTTCTGCGGGAGGATTTGCAGGAGGAACCGGCTCCTGAACCGCATATTCCGGTGATAGAGAAACTGCCGAACGTGTGGGTCATCGAGGTGGGGGAGGACAATCTGCTGATCTACCGGGACGGCGTGGAGGAGAGCTACGACTATGGCACGGAGGCCGGTTTTTTGTATCAGCCGGATTGGAATGCCAGAGAACAGGTGGCGGATGTGGTTCTGACAGACGGGCGGGTGACGGATTTAGCGGTTCACGACAAAAAGATGCACGGTGTGATTCTGAGCGCGGATGAGGCATCCATAGAGGTGGAGGGACACGGCCGCCTGCCGCTTGCGTCGGATTACCGGGGATACCGGATTTACAATACCCTTGCCATGTGCGGTTATAAAGATCTGGCTTTCGGTTATGATTTTGCGGATTTGGTCATAGACGACGGCGAGATCTGCGGTATTCTCATGGTGCGGGAAGAGACTATGGACTCCGTGCGGGTGCTGATCCAGACGGCGGATTACGGCGGACTGCTGCATGAGGAGGTGACGCTCACGTCGGATACGGATTTCGTGATTCGCTACGGCGCACGCGGGCAGGAGACGGAGGAGATACATACCGCCGGTGAGGAGATCACGGTCGGCTCGGAGAGCAAATATCTGGCGGGGGAGAGATGCAGCGTGCAGCCTGCGGCGCCGACAGGCAGGGTGCTTTTAAAAAGTGTGAGCCGGAGTCAGGGAGTACCCGGATACAGGGGGCATATAGAGTTGATCCGCGAATCGGAAGGCATTGCAGTCATAAACGAAGTTTCGCTGGAAGAGTACCTGTATTCCGTGGTACCCAGCGAGATGCCCGCCTCCTATCCCGGGGAGGCTCTGAAAGCGCAGGCAGTCTGCGCACGTACTTATGCATATGGCCATATGCAGCACGCAGCCTATCCGTCCTATGGCGCGCATATGGACGACAGCACCTCCTATCAGGTCTATAACAATATTTTGGAACAGGAAAGCACCACAAGAGCCGTCAAGGAGACTTATGGGCAGCTTCTGTGTACGGCGGAGGGCGCTTTGGCGGGGACTTATTATTATTCCACTTCCTGTGGCGTCGGAAGTGACGCCAAGGTGTGGAAAACGGAGGCGGCGCAGGAGATTGATTACCTGAAGGCGCAGGCCATCAGCGGGACGCTGATGCAGGAGAAGCTGATGCTTTGGGAGCAGCAGTCTGCAAGCGGCGCGGCGGTGAGCGCTTCCACACAGGCACAGCTGGGGGAGAGTCTGCGCGAGGAGGAGCGGTTTGCGGAGTTCATCACCCGAACCAACGAAGATGATTTTGAATCCGGCGAGGGTTGGTATCGGTGGACCTATCAGGTGGAGGAGCTTTCGCCCGCGCATATTTACGAGGTTTTGAAAAAGCGGTATCAGGCGAACAGCGGGCTGGTGTTGACGCTGGACGGGGACGATTATATCAGTCTGGAACCCAAGAAATTCGCAGAGATCAAAGAACTGTATATCGCCCTGCGCGGGGGCGGCGGAGTGGCGGATGAGCTGATTCTGGAGACGGATAAAGGTACTTACAAGGTGGTTTCGGAACACAATATCCGTTATGTACTCTGCGACGGGGAGACGAAAGTGCGCCGGGCGAACGGCAGCGAGGTGGAGATGGCGAGCCTCCTGCCCAGCGGATTCTTTATCATAGAGACTGGCAAAAAGAACGGAAATGTGGTAGGCTATACATTGACGGGAGGCGGGTTCGGACACGGCGTGGGCATGAGCCAGAACGGGGCGAAAGCCATGGCGGGGAGAGGCTATTCCTGTGAAGAGATATTATTGTTTTTCTATGAAAATTGCAGCCTAAAGACGATTTATACGGATGAAAGGCTGTAATGGATTGCAAGATTTCCATGCGTGAGAGGAGCAGTTTATGCCGCATAAAATCTACCGGGTCTATCAGGATTTTTCCGACAAGATGCGCAAAAAGAATATAGCGGCTTATGCGGCCAGCACGGCGTTTTTCTTTTTCCTGTCTCTGGTGCCTATGTTGATGGTGGTCTGTACGGTGCTGCCGTACACGCCGCTCACGGAGGCGAATCTGGTGGAGGCGGTGACGGACGTGACGCCGGAGGCGGCGGATTCTCTGGTTAGGAATTTGATCGAGGAGGTGTATCAGACGTCGGCGGGGGCGCTGTCCCTAGCCATCATCGCCACGATCTGGTCCGCGGGGAAAGGGGTGCTGGCTCTGATGCGGGGGCTGAACGCCATCCACAATGTGGAGGAGAAAAGAAACTATCTGGCGATCCGGCTGATCGCCTGCTTTTATACCATCGTGATGCTTGTGGTACTGATCCTCTTTTTGTTCGTCATGGTGTTCGGCAACCAGCTTGTCAATCTGATGCTGTACAGGGTACCGCAGCTGCGGCATCTGGTGTCGCTGTATATGGAGTTTCGGTTTTTGATTGCGTGGGGGCTGCTGATCCCGATTTTTGCGGCCATTTATGCCTATGTGCCGGACACCCGGCTGAGTTTCCGGGAGCAGATTCCGGGAGCCAGTTTTACCGCCGTGGTGTGGAGCGTGTTTTCCTGGGGGTTCTCGCTGTATGTGAGCCGTTCCGGGGCATACAGCGTCTACGGGAGCCTCTCGATTATTGTGATGCTCATGATTTGGATGTATCTGGGGATGTACATTCTGATGATCGGCGCGTATCTGAATCAGTATTTCCAACCTGTGAATCAGGTGCTGATGGGGACGAATCGGGACATGCCGGAACAAGGGGTGAGATAAAAGGGCAGGACAAAAGTTAGAGACAACGAAGACAAAAGCGACAAGTTGTTTGAATGCGGGGGAATCCGCAGACCCCTTCAGCCAATGGCTTTCCCGCTTTCAAGCCACCGTCGGTTCTCTGTACTTTGACCCCATGCTTCAAGCGCCAACTCATAGGTAGCGGATACCTTGTCTTTGGTCTCTCTCATTTCTTTCTTTAATTCGAGCTGCCCGGTTTTTAGGGCGGACATTTCAGATTCGAGTTTGTCGAGTCTGCCGTCCATGCCGTCAAAGCGGCTGTCCATGCTGTCGAGTCTGCCGTCCATGCCGTCGAGTCTGCCGTCCATGCTGTCGAGTCTGCCGTCCATGCTGTCGAGTCTGCCGTCCATGCTGTCGAGTCTGCCGTCCATGCCGTCAAAGCGGCTGTCCATGCCGTCGAGTCTGCTGTCCATGCCGTCGAGTCTGCCGTCCATGCTGTCGAGTCTGCCGTCCATGCTGTCGAGTCTGCCGTCCATGCTGTCGAGTCTGCCGTCCATGCTGTCGAGTCTGCCGTCCATGCTGTCAAAGCGGCTGTCCATGCCGTCGAGGCGGTCATAAATCGGCTGCAGCAATGATGCGATTGATTGCAGATCTTCGTTGGTTAATGCCATAGTATCACTCCTTTGAGAGCTGTCGGGTATCATATGTTTAGTTGCAGTATATCACATCCAAGACAGAAAGTCTATTTGATTCTTGAAAACGATCCCTTGAAAACGATAGGGTAAAATATACTTGACATTTTTCGGTAAATTCACTACAATAGGTGTCAGTGAAAAGCTAAGAAGGTGCAAAACAGCATCTTATTTTCCGGCAGAGAGAGCGGGTCGTCGGCTGAAAGCCCGCTTCGGTTCAGATAAGACCGCGAATTTCACACCGGAGCTGCCCGAGGGAAAGCGGAACAACGGTGTTCCGCCTGTAGTTCGAGCCGGGTCGCGCACGTTATGCGCAGGATGAGCGTCCGTGGCATAGACGATGTTGTAGGATTTGCAGAGGCTGTGTCATTGGGAAATAGGGTGGTACCGCGTACATTGCGTCCCTTGTCGATGAGAGTCGGCAGGGGATTTTTTATGCGCGGGGAAGGGATTCCCTGCCCGGTTTATGAATAAAATGCCGCTTGTGCGGCGGAATGTGAGGGAAAGATGAAAGCCAAATTAGACCAGATCAGAGAACAGGCGCTGGCACAGATCAAGAGCTGTGACACGACAGACAAACTGAATGAAATCCGGGTGAGCATTCTGGGCAAGAAGGGTGAGTTGACCAATGTGCTGAAATCCATGAAGGATGTGGCTCCCGAGGAACGCCCGAAAGTCGGACAGTGGGTCAACGACACCCGCGCGGAGATCGAGAGAGTGCTGGAGGAACACCGCACCAGAATGGAGCGGGCGCTGCGGGAAGCCCGGCTGAAGGCGGAAGTGATTGATGTGACGCTGCCCGCGAAGAAGGCGGAGCTGGGCCATAGGCATCCCAATACCATCGCGCTGGAAGAGGTGGAGCGTATTTTCATCGGTATGGGGTACGAGGTGGTGGAAGGACCCGAGGTGGAGAAGGATTACTATAATTTTGAGGCGCTGAACATTCCTGCGGATCATCCTGCCAAAGATGAGCAGGACACGTTTTATATCAATGGGGATATCCTGCTCAGAACCCAGACGTCCGGCGTACAGGTTCACGAGATGGAGAAAGGAAAACTTCCCATCCGCATGATTGCGCCCGGACGGGTGTTTCGGGCGGACGAGGTGGATGCGACCCACTCCCCTTCGTTCCACCAAATCGAGGGGCTTGTGATTGACAGAAATATTACCTTTGCGGATCTGAAGGGTACGCTGGCGGAGTTTGCCAGAGAACTGTTCGGTGAGAACACGAAAGTCAAGTTCAGACCCCATCATTTTCCGTTTACCGAGCCGAGTGCGGAGATGGATGTAACTTGTTTTAAATGTGGCGGAACAGGCTGCAGATTCTGCAAGGGCGAAGGCTGGATTGAGATTTTGGGATGCGGGATGGTGCATCCCCATGTGCTGGAGATGAGCGGAATCGACCCGGAGGAATACTCGGGATTTGCTTTCGGCGTGGGGTTGGAGCGCATTGCGCTGTTAAAATACGAGATTGACGACATGCGTCTGCTCTATGAGAATGATATCCGTTTCTTAAAGCAGTTTTAAATTCATTTCAAAGGTTTTTCGTTTCAGAGTTTTGCAATGATCCGGATCAAAAATAGATTCAGAATAAAACAGAAAGGAAGAATTATCATGAACACATCCCTGTCATGGATTAAAGCATATGTTCCCGATCTAAACTGTACCGATCAGGAGTACCGGGACGCCATGACCCTCACCGGAACCAAGGTGGAAGGGTTTGAGAGAAGAGACAAGAATCTGGAGAAAATTGTAGTGGGGCAGATCAAGCGGATTGAGCCGCATCCCGATGCGGATAAGCTTATTGTCTGTCAGGTGGACGTGGGTGCGGAGACGCTTCAGATCGTCACCGGAGCGCCCAATGTAAAGGAGGGGGACAAGGTTCCCGTGGTACTCGACGGCGGCAAGGTGGCAGGCGGCCACGACGGCGGCCCGCTTCCGGAGGACGGCATCCGCATCAAGGCGGGAAAGCTGCGGGGCGTGGAGTCCAACGGCATGATGTGTTCCATCGAGGAGCTGGGTTCCGACAGAAATATGTATCCCGATGCGCCGGAGGAAGGAATTTATATTTTCAAACCCGATGCGGAGATTGGGGCCGATGCGGTGGAGCTTTTGGGACTTCACGACACGGTTTTCGAGTATGAAATCACCAGTAATCGTGTAGACTGTTATAGTGTGCTGGGGATTGCCAGAGAGGCGGCGGCCACGTTCCAAAAGCCTTTTTACCCTCCCGAGGAGAAGACGGCAGGAGACGGTGAAGAGGTGAAGGATTATGTCTCCGTGGAAGTTCTCGATGCCGATCTGTGTCCCCGTTACTGCGCGCGGGTGTGCAAAAACATCAAAATCGGCCCTTCGCCGGAGTGGATGCAGAGGAGACTGGCGTCCAGCGGCATTCGCCCCATCAATAATCTGGTGGACATCACCAACTATGTGATGGAAGAGTACGGACAGCCCATGCACGCCTTCGATCTGGACACCGTGGCGGGACACAAGATCATTGTGCGCCGGGCGAAAGACGGTGAGGAGTTCCAGACGCTGGACGGCCAGATGAGAAAACTGGACGGCGAGGTGCTGATGATCTGCGACGCAGAGAAGGAAATCGGCATTGCCGGCATCATGGGCGGTGAGAATTCCAAGATTACGGACGAGGTAAAGAACGTGTTGTTCGAGGCGGCGGTGTTCAACGGAGCCAACATCCGCAAATCCGCCAAGCGGCTGGGACTGCGGACGGATGCTTCCGGCAAGTTCGAGAAGGGACTGGAGGCGCGCAATGCCGAGGCGGCGATCAACCGTGCCTGTGAGTTGATCGAGGAGCTGGGCTGCGGCGAGGTGGTGAGCGGCATGGTGGATGTGAAGAAGGAGCTTGCGCCGCTCCGCATTCTGCCTTTCGAGCCGGAGAAGTACAATAAGCTGTTGGGAACCGACATTTCCGAGGAGGATATGTTTCGGATGTTCGAGCGTCTGGGGATTCGGGTGATCGCAAACGGCAGCGGCGGCAAATCCTTGGAGATTCCGTCATTCCGTCAGGATTTAGTCGGAATGGCGGACGTTGCGGAGGAAGTGGCTAGATTCTACGGGTATGACAAGATTCCCACCACGCTGCCCAGCGGCGAGTCCACCAACGGGAAGCTGTCTTTTAAACTGCGCATCGAGCAGAAAGCCAGAGACATTGCCGAGTACAGCGGATTTTTTCAGGGGATGTGCTATTCCTTTGAAAGTCCCAAGGTGTTCGACAAACTGCTTCTGCCTGCGGAGGACAGTCTGCGGCGGACGGTGACGATCGCCAATCCGCTGGGGGAGGATTTCTCGGTGATGAGAACGATTTCCCTGAACGGAATGCTCACAAGCCTTGCGTCCAATTATAACAGGCGGAACAAAAACGTAAGATTGTATGAGCTGGGAAATATTTATCTGCCGAAGGCTCTGCCCGTGACGGAGCTGCCGGACGAGAGAATGCAGTTTACACTGGGATTCTACGGGGACGGGGATTTCTTCACGATGAAAGGCGTGGTGGAGGAATTCTTGGAGAGCATCGGTATGCGGGAGAGAAAGGAATACAACCCCGGCGCAGGGAAACCGTTCCTGCATCCGGGGAGACAGGCGGTTGTCAGCTACCGGGGAGAGGAGCTGGGATTTCTGGGAGAGGTGCATCCGGAGGTCTGCGACAATTACGACATCGGAACCAGAGTGTATGTGGCGGTTCTGGATCTGCCCAAGATTCTGCCCTTTGCCACGTTTGACCGCAAATATGAGGGCATCGCAAAGTTCCCTGCGGTGAGCCGCGATATCAGCATGGTGGTTCCCAAGAATGTGCTGGTGGGACAGATTGAGCAGATGATCGTACAGCGGGGCGGGAAACTGCTCGAGAGCTATTCGCTGTTCGACGTCTATGAGGGCAGCCAGATCAAGGAAGGCTACAAATCCGTGGCTTATTCCGTCACGTTCCGGGCCAAGGACAAAACCTTGGAGGAGGCGGATGTGAGCGGCGCCATGAAGAAGATTTTGAACGGTCTGGAGCAGATGGGAATTGAGCTGAGACAGTGACAAGGCGGCCGGACGGCGGGCCGCTTTGGGACGAGGCAGCCAGTAAGCGGCGGTTTGTAAATTTGGGAAAGGATCGGGTGATCGAAATGGAGAAAAAGAATACATGGGAGACCTATGACGCCAAGGATGTAAAGAAACTGGAGAAGCTCTGCGCGGAGTACCGGGAATTTCTGGACAATGGCAAGACCGAGCGGGAGTGTGTGGACAATATCGTAAACATTGCAGAGAAAGCGGGCTATCGGGAGCTTTCCGTCCTGTCCGAAAACGGCGCGGCATTAAAGCCCGGCGACAAAGTCTACAGCGTGTGGATGAACAAGTCCATCATCCTGTTTCAGCTCGGACAGCGTCCCTTGAGCGGGGGCATGAACATTCTGGGCGCGCATATCGACAGCCCCAGACTGGATGTGAAGCAGAATCCTTTGTACGAGGACGGCGGATTTGCCTATCTGGACACCCATTATTACGGCGGCGTGAAGAAATACCAATGGGTGACGATTCCGCTGGCAATCCACGGCGTGGTGGTAAAAAAGGACGGAACCACCGTGGAGCTGAACGTGGGAGAGAACGAGGACGATCCGGTATTTTTTGTGTCGGATCTCTTGATTCATCTGTCGCAGGAACAGCTGGAGAAGAAAGCGGCCAAGGTGATCGAGGGGGAGGCGCTGGACATCATTGTCGGCAACAAACCGCTTGTGATCGACAAAAAGACGGAGAAAAAAGCAGATAAGCAGTCCCAAAAGGATGAGGAAAAGGCGGCGAAGGACGCCGTGAAAGAAGGCATTCTGCGCATTCTGAAAGAGCAATACGATATGGAGGAGGAAGATTTTATCTCCGCGGAGCTGGAAGTGGTGCCTGCGGGCAAAGCCAGAGAGGCGGGGTTTGACCGCAGCATGATTCTGGCCTATGGGCAGGACGACAGAGTCTGCGCTTTCACATCCTTAAAGGCCATGCTGGACATGCCGCAGACGGAGCGGACGCTCTGCTGTATTTTGGTGGACAAGGAAGAGATCGGTTCCGTGGGCGCAACTGGGATGCAGTCTAGGTTTTTTGAGAATGCGGTGGCGGAGCTGATGAGCCTTGCGGGCGATTACAGCGAGCTTGCCCTGCGCAGGTGTCTGGCACACAGCTGTATGCTGTCCTCCGATGTGAGCAGCGCCTACGATCCGTCCTATGCGTCCAGTTTTGACAAGAAGAACGTGGCGTATCTGGGCGGCGGGATGGTGTTCAACAAATTTACGGGTTCCAGAGGCAAATCCGGTTCCAATGACGCCAATGCGGAGTATATCGCCCATATCCGGGAAATTTTTGCCAAAGAAAAGATCAATTTCCAGACGGCGGAGCTGGGGAAAGTGGATCTGGGCGGCGGCGGCACCATCGCCTATATTCTGGCTCTTTACGGAATGAATGTGATCGACAGCGGCGTGGCGGTGCTGAACATGCACGCGCCCTGGGAGGCTACCAGCAAGGCGGATGTGTATGAGACCTACAGGGGCTATAAGGCGTTTGCGGCGGGGGCGGATGACGGAAAGATTTGAGTGCGGCGGAAGGCGCAATGCGGAGACGGCGGCATGGGGCAGGTGCGGGGGCAGGTATGGAATCAAATATGCAATCAGGTACAGAATTGAAAAAATCGGATTTTTATTTTGAACTGCCCGAGGAACTGATCGCGCAGGATCCCCTTGCGGATCGCTCCGCTTCCAGACTTCTGGTGCTGGACAAGGCGACGGGGGAGGTGTCTCACCGTGTATTCCGGGAGATCAAAGAGTATCTAAATCCCGGGGACTGTCTGGTACTCAACGACACCAAGGTGATTCCGGCGAGACTCTTGGGCGAGCGGAAGGGAACCGGCGCGCATGTAGAAGTGCTTTTGTTAAAACGGCGGGGGGCGGACGTGTGGGAGACGCTGGTGAAACCCGGCAGGAAATGCAGACCCGGCGCTCAGTTGGTTTTTGGCGGCGGACTGCTTCGGGCAGAGGTGCTTGAGACCGTGGAGGAGGGAAATCGTCTGATCCGTTTTGCGTATGACGGGATTTTCGAGGAAGTGCTGGATCGGCTGGGGGAGATGCCCCTGCCGCCCTACATAACCCACAAACTGCAGGACAGAAACCGTTACCAGACGGTCTATGCGCGGTATGAGGGATCGGCGGCGGCTCCCACGGCGGGGCTTCATTTTACGAGGGAGCTGCTGGAGGAGATCGAGGAGCGGGGAGTCCACATCGTCTATGTGACGCTGCATGTGGGGCTGGGGACATTCCGCCCGGTGAAAGAAGAAAACGTGCTGGATCACCATATGCACTCCGAATATTATCAAGTGACGGAAGCGGCGGCAGAGCGGATCAACCGCGTCAAGGCGGAGGGCGGCAGGATCGTGTGCGTGGGAACTACCAGCTGCCGCACGGTGGAGAGCGCGGCGGATGAGACGGGCCGCGTGATTCCCGGCTGCGGCGACACGGAGATCTTCATCTATCCGGGGTATCGCTTTAAAGTGCTGGATGCGCTGATCACCAATTTTCATCTGCCGGAATCCACGCTGGTCATGCTGGTGTCCGCACTGGCGGGCAGAGAGCGGGTGCTGGCGGCCTATGAGGAGGCTGTCCGGGAGCGGTATCGGTTTTTCAGTTTTGGGGATGCCATGTTTGTGTGTTAAACGAGTGGCGCGGAGACAGCGATGCAGACATTCCGTCCTTCCGGATTGAGAAAACCTTGCGGATTTGCCCTCCGGATGTTATACTGATAACATGGCCGTATCGGTCACGAAGGTAAAGGCGGGTATCGCAGAAAGGGTTGCGCATATGGAAGAGAGAAGAAGGAACAAAAGAACGGCGATGGAGTCCAAACTCTTGATGAAGCGTCTGGACGGAGGGGAACACACGGAGGTAGCCATCGACATTGTGGACGTGTCCAAGCGGGGGATCGGCTTTACCGCCGATTGTCTTTTGGAGGTCGGGCAGGTTTACGAGTCCTATCTCACGATCTGGACCAAAGAGGTGCTTCATGCGTTTCTGCGCATTGTGCGCATAGAATTAAAAGAAACCGAGTATGTATACGGCGCGACGTTTATCGGTATGCCGGAGACCGAAGCTAACAGGATTGAGGTCTATCAGTCCTTTCATGAGGGCGAGTAAAGAACCGAAAACGGACGGGGCAGGGGCTATTTTCTGGTGTAGACGGTATAGCCTTTTGCCCCTAAGATTTCTTTTGCTTTTTCGATGGAGCGTTCTTCGTAAAATTCTATTTTCAGCACACCGTTTTCCGTCTCGCGGTTGTGTACGATCCCAATGTTTTTAATGCTGATCTGGTGCAGAGCCAGAATCGTGGCGATCGCTGCCAGCGCCCCCGGTTCGTCCGCGATGTCGATGGTCACTGTGTAGGAGCTTTTGATCGGGCCGCTGGGGGTATTGATAAAGCCGTCCCGGTAGATTCTCGCACTGTCAAACAGCTCGTACAGCGCAGGTGCGTCGCCCTTGTGAAGCTCCTCCCGGACGGCCGACAGGGATTGGATATAGCGATCCAGAAGGGAGGAGATGTTTTCCGTGTTGGTCAGACAGATCTGCTGCCACATTTGGGCGGAGGAGGACGCGATGCGGGTGATATCCTTAAAGCCGCCCGCGGCCACCATCTTCATGGCGCCGTCCTCGGCGTCGCTGTCGCGCACCAGATTGACTAACGCCGCCGCGATCACATGGGGCAGATGGCTGACGGCCGCCGTAATATAGTCGTGCCGCGCATAATCCAGAACCAGCGGAATGGCGCCGAGCGTCTGCACGAGGCTGCGGAAGGCGTCCAGCTTTGCGGCCGGAACGGAGGGAGTGGGGGTGAGGATATAGTAAGCGTTCTCCAGCAGGAGCGCCTTGGAGTTCACATAGCCCACCCGCTCGCTTCCGGCCATGGGATGTCCGCCGATGAACCGGGATTCCAGTCCCATGGCGCGGACGGTCTCATGAATGCCTGTCTTGACGCTGCCCACATCCGTGATCAGGCAGTCCTGCGGGAGGATGTCTTTCACGGCGGCGAGCGTCTCTGTATTTTTTTGGACGGGGGCGCATAAGAATAGGTAGTCGCAGGATGAGAACCGCTCGTCGATGCCGGAGAGCGCCACGTCGGCTACGCCGTCGGAGCGCGCCGCCTGCAGCGCCGCATCGTTGATATCGTATGCGATGATCGTGGAGTCTGGAAGTTTCTCCCGGATGGCTCTTGCGATGGAGCCGCCGATGAGTCCCAGACCGATGAAGCCGAATGTCTGTCCGTTCATAATAGATATCCTCTTTCTTAGGCGTTTGCGAAACGATATTTTCTGGAATCCGAATTGTGCAGATTGTATATTCATAAGCAGACCCTAGCGAACCGTTGGCACTTAGGCGCTGTATTTTAGCGACTTATGTGCCGCTACGGTGAGGTCGGAGCGCAAGCGTGTCTGCGTTGAATGTGCAATTTGCACAATGACCCTCTGCGAAATGTATCGTTTCGCAATCGCCTATAAATCCTCTTTCTGTCGTCCGCACTTCGTTCATCAGTGACTAGGCGGCTGCGCGTATTTTGTACCAAAGACACTATACCACTTTAAAGCACGAAAATCAACCGCTATTTGGAACGCTTTTGCGCACATTGCGGAGAAAAGAAGGCAAAGAGGTGTGAATACAAGATAAATTAGACAAAATCGACGATAATTACTTGTAATTTGCCTAAAAATTTAGTAAAATGAACTATGGGATTTGGAAAATCGGTTGTCAAAATTGGAAAAATTCCTAATAAGCTGGAAAATTGGAGGACAACGCATGAAAGTTTACACAACTGACAAGATTCGTAATGTAGTATTGCTCGGGCATGGCGGCAGCGGCAAGACCAGTCTGGTGGAGTCCATGGCGTATCTGTCCGGTATTACTTCACGCATGGGCAAGGTTGCCGACGGAAATACCGTGAGCGACTATGGCAAGGAAGAGCAGAAACGCCAGTTTTCGATTAACACCTCCGTTGTTCCCATCGAATGGGACGGTTATAAGATCAATGTGATAGACGCCCCCGGGTATTTTGATTTTGTGGGCGAGGTTGAGGAGGCGGTCAGCGCGGCCGGAGCCGCGATCATCGTGGTGAACGGCAAATCCGGCGTTGAGGTGGGTACCCAGAAAGCGTGGGAGCTGTGTGAAAAATATAAACTGCCCAGACTGATCTATGTCTCCAACATGGACGTGGACAATGCATCTTTCCGTCAGGTGGTGGCGGATATGACGGAACTCTACGGCAAGAAGCTGGCTCCGTTCCATCTGCCCATCCGCGAGGACGAGAAATTTGTGGGATACATTAATGTGATCACCGAGACCGGCAACCGCTGGCAGGGCAAGGAAGTGGTTCCCTGTGAGGTGCCGGAGTACAATAAGGCCAATCTGCAGCTCTGCCGCGACACGCTGATGGAGGCGGTGGCGGAGACCAGCGAAGATCTGATGGAGCGGTATTTTAACGGGGAGACCTTCTCCGAGGCAGAGATCCGCGCGGCGATGCGTACCAATGTGTGCGACGGAACCATCGTTCCGATGACCATGGGTTCCAACACGCTCTGTCAGGGTGTTTACACGCTGCTCGACGACATTGTCAAGTACATGCCCAGCCCCGAGAACCGGGAGATTGCGGGTATCAATATGAAGACCAACGAGATTTACCATGCGGATTACGACTTTTCCAAGGCGAAATCCGCCTATATCTGGAAGACGCTGGTGGATCCGTTTATCGGAAAATATTCCTTGATAAAGGTCAATTCCGGCGTGTTGAAGACGGACGACCTGCTCTACAACGTGGATAAGGACGTGGAGGAGAAAATCGGCAAACTCTATGTGCTGCAGGGGAACAAGCCGCTGGAGGTGCCGGAGCTTCACGCGGGGGACATCGGCGCGCTGGCGAAGCTCACCGGAGCCCGCACGGGCAACAGCCTCTCCACCAAAGCGACCACAATCAAGTACGGGCAGTTTGAGATTTCCACGCCTTATACTTATATGCGCTATAAGCCCAAGAATAAGGCCGATGTAGATAAGATTTCACAGGCGCTGCAGAAGATGGGGCATGAGGATCTGACCCTGAAAGTGGTGAACGACTCCGAGAACCGCCAGATGCTGTTGTACGGTATGGGCGATCAGCATCTGGAGATTGTGGTGAGCAGGCTGCTGAACGAATACAAGGTGGAAGTGGAGCTGGCGACGCCGAAGATTGCCTACAAAGAGACCATCAAGAAGACTTCCGATGTGGAGTATAAGTATAAGAAACAGTCCGGCGGACACGGGCAGTACGGCCATGTGAAAATGCGTTTTGCGCCCGCGGACGATCTGGAGACGCCTTATGTGTTCGAGCAGGAGGTTGTGGGCGGCGCCGTGCCGAAGAATTTCTTCCCGGCAGTGGAAAAGGGCTTGCAGGATTCTGTGCAAAGAGGGCCTTTAGCCGCATATCCGGTTGTGGGTGTGAAGGCGGTACTCTATGACGGTTCCTATCATCCGGTGGACTCTTCCGAGCTGGCGTTTAAGATGGCCACCATTCAGGCGTTCAAGAAGGGTTTCATGGAGGCGCATCCCGTGCTGCTGGAGCCGATTGCATCCTTGAAGGTGACGGTTCCCGACGCTTATACGGGCGATATTATGGGAGATCTGAACAAGAGAAGGGGGCGCGTGCTGGGAATGAATCCGACGGCGGGCGGCAAGCAGGTGATCGAGGCGGATATCCCCATGAGCGGACTGTTCGGGTATTGTACGGATCTGAGATCCATGACCGGCGGACGGGGCGAGTATTCCTATGAATTCGCCCGTTACGAGCAGGCACCCTCGGATGTGCAGGAGAAAGAGGTGGCCGCGAGAGCCGCGCAGGTGGCGGAGAACAGCGTGGATGAATAGGCACGGATTTCTGCGGATGGCCAGTCAAAATCGGGGCATTGTTCTACAAACAGATTGACAAAGCGGAGAAGGCGAGGAGAAACACAATGAAAATTCAAGATTTCTGTGATATGAACAAATTCGAGGAAATTATGAACAACTGGGCCAGAAGTACCGGGCTGGCGACGGTTGCCGTGGGAGCGGACGGAGAGTACATCAGCGACTGCTATAATTTCACCGATTTTTGTATCAAGCTGACCAGAGGAAGTCAGGAAGGCTGCAGGCGCTGTGTGAAAAACGATCAGGAAGGCAAAGGGGTTTATGCCTGTCATGCGGGTCTGGTCGATTTCGGGATTCCCATCACCTTGGATGACGGAACGGAGCTGGGAAGCATCATCGGCGGGCAGGTTCTCCCCGAGTCGCCGGATGAAGCGCGTTTCAGAAGCACGGCCAGAGAGCTGGGGATTGACGAGGACACCTATATTGAAGCCCTGCACAAGGTGAAGGTGAAGACGCGGGATGAGATCGAAGCTTCCGCCAATCTTCTGGGGGACGTGATCAACATGTTTGTGCGAACCAGCTATGTGACCTATGTCAGCAAAGATCTGATTGACAATCTGCGGAAAGGTATTCAGGTCGCCATGGACGAGATCGATTCCGCCAATGCCAATGTCAAGAAAATCGCGGGTTTCAGCAGCAAACAGAGGATTCTGGCGCTGAATGCCTCCATCGAGGCGGCTCGAGCCGGAGATGCGGGCAAAGGCTTTGCGGTGGTGGCCAACGAAGTGCAGAAACTGGCGCAGGGCATGGACGGAGCCAGCACGGAGATCGTCACTTCCCTGAACAAGGCTGCCCAGACCATCCACAATCTGGATCAAGAGAGCCATTGATCAGAGCTGTGGAATTCCGTCAAAAGCGATAGAAGACGGTGGACGCCGATACTTGTGAAAAATATCGCAATAAAAGCGATATCTGCGGTATGACCAAGAAGGTGCCGCACAATAAAACCAAAGAAGGAGAAGAAGGTTATGAGGAAAAGGAAATTTGTTTGTGGAATCTCCGCACTCTGCATTGCTCTGTCTGTGTCGGGCTGTGGAAAGAGTTCCGAGGAACGGCAGGCGGTGGACTACTACAAGAACGAGCTGGGGCTTGATCAGGGGGGGCGGAGGAACTAGCTCACGCACTCTACGGAAAAGAAGGGGGAGAATCCGGCGTCACGGAGGAAAACCCCGACGTCACTGAAGAGACGGAAGAAACTGTGGTGGAGCCGCTGCCGGAGCTTGTGAGCAGCGAGTGGTATGACCGGAAGGTGCAGATTTACGACATGGTATTTACCAGAGACGAGTGCCTGACGGAGGAGGATATCAGAGAAATCGCGGAGGGATCCGCGTATGATGTGGAGCTTGTAGAGGCTTTTGACGAAAAAGGAGCCGTCTGTCTTGAGGGGCTTATGCTGGACGGGAAAAAGATCGTTGATTTCGTTAAGAAGGGGCGGTATCGCAACGATGTAAGCGGCGGGACGATTGAATACGGAGATTATTACCACTTTGAAAATAAACAGATTGACTTAGAAAACAATTGGTACGATAAAGCAATTATGGAAGTAGAGGCATTGGACTTTAAGACGAGGGACGAGGTGCTTGCTTATCTTGCCGGGAACGGCTTTGTGGAGGCGGTAGAAGAGCAGGAGCCTTACATAAGCATGAACAAGTACAATGGCCGCGACTACGTTGCCAGCTATGTATCGCCGGTGTATTGCTCCGGGATAGAATATGCGGATGTGCCACACTATTATTGTAAGGGCGCGCAAAGCATAACATTTTACAGGATTCACAAGGTCAGCGAGAACAATCAGGAGATCGAGTTTGATGTCTTGCATTATTCCGGAATCCACCTGAATCTGGTTGAGAGTGTATCTATCGAGTTTAATACGGATGGGACAATATCCTCGATGTCCGAGCCAGAGGTGCAGCGTGTTTTGGTAATGGGAGAGTATATTGGCTAACACCGGAATCCCCATGGGATTCAGCCGGGTTTTCATACTTGACACTGTAGGGAAAAACGACTAAAATGAGTGTTATGTCAGATATATCATAGGAAAAGAGGACATCGAGATGGCAGTACCGTACAATCACCGTGAGGTGGAACAGAAATGGCAGAAAATCTGGGATGACGAGAAGGCTTTTAAGACTTCCGACGATTATTCCAAGCCGAAATACTACGCGTTGGTAGAGTTCCCCTATCCGTCGGGGCAGGGGCTTCATGTGGGACATCCCCGTCCCTATACGGCGCTGGATATCGTGGCCAGAAAGCGCAGGATGCAGGGCTATAATGTGCTGTATCCCATGGGCTGGGATGCGTTCGGTCTGCCCACGGAGAACTATGCGATCCAAAATCATATTCATCCGAAGATCGTGACCAGAGACAATGTGGCGCGCTTTAAAAGCCAGCTTCACGCGCTGGGATATTCGTTTGACTGGGATCGGGAGATCAACACCACGGATTCGGACTATTATAAATGGACTCAGTGGATTTTCTTAAAGCTGTTCAAGGCAGGGCTTGCATACAAGTCGGAGATGCCCATCAACTGGTGTACCTCCTGTAAGGTGGGACTTGCGAACGAGGAAGTGGTCAACGGCGTGTGCGAGCGCTGCGGTTCGGAGGTCGTGCGCAAGGTCAAGAGCCAGTGGATGTTAAAAATCACCGAGTATGCGGACAAACTCATCGAGGGTCTGGACACGGTGGATTATGTGGAGCGCGTGAAAGTGTCCCAGAAGAACTGGATCGGGAAATCTCAAGGAGCGGAAGTGGATTTCGCCATCACGGGCAAAGAGGAGAAGCTGCGGATTTATACGACCCGGCCGGACACCCTGTTCGGCGCCACCTACATGGTGGTCTCCCCGGAGCATCCGCTGATCGAGCGATATAAGGATGAGATCGGAAACTATGAGGAGCTTGCGGCCTACCGGGAGCAGGCGGCCAGAAAATCCGATTTTGAGCGCACGGAGCTTGCCAAGGACAAGACCGGTGTGCAGATTGACGGACTCACGGCGACCAATCCTGTAAACGGCAAGGAAATTCCGATCTGGATTTCGGATTATGTGTTGATGTCCTATGGAACGGGTGCGATTATGGCCGTTCCGGCCCACGACGAGAGAGACTGGGATTTTGCCAAGAAATTCGGTCTTCCCATCATCGAGGTGGTGTCGGGCAGCGAGGTCAGCGTGCAGGAGCAGGTCTACACGGATGTGGCGACGGGTACCATCGTCAATTCCGAATTTTTGAACGGGCTGTCCGTGGCGGATGCCAAGGCGAAAATCATCGCTTATCTGGAAGAAAAGGGAATCGGCGGCAGCAAGACCAATTATAAGCTGCGCGACTGGGTATTTTCCAGACAGCGTTACTGGGGAGAACCGATCCCCATTGTACAGTGTGAAAAATGCGGTTTTGTGCCGTTGGACGAGAGTGAACTGCCGCTGGAACTGCCGGAGGTGGAGAGCTATATGCCCACCGACAACGGAGAGTCCCCGCTGGCAGCGATGACGGACTGGGTGAATACCACCTGTCCCTGCTGTGGCGGCTCGGCGAAGCGCGAGACGGATACCATGCCCCAGTGGGCGGGTTCTTCCTGGTATTTCCTGCGCTACACGGATCCCGATAACAAGGAGGCGCTGGCAAGTAAGGAGGCGCTGAATTATTGGATGCCTGTGGATTGGTATAACGGCGGCATGGAGCATACCACGCTTCACCTTCTGTATTCCCGGTTCTGGCATAGGTTTCTCTACGATCAAGGGGTGGTTTCCACGCCCGAACCGTATCAGAAGCGCACCAGCCACGGCATGATTCTGGGGTTGAATCCCCACAGCTTTTCCAATCTGTCCGCGGAGGAGCAGAAAGCCCTGCTGACAGAACACGGCAGTGAGCAGGCGGCCAGAGCGGCACTGCGGGAGAAATTCGGCGAGATGGCGGATCATCCGGTGGTGAAGATGTCCAAGAGTCTGGGCAATGTGGTGAATCCTGACGATATTGTGCGGGACTACGGTGCGGATACGCTGCGCACCTATGAGATGTTCATCGGCGCGTTTGAACTGTCCGCCGCATGGAGCGAAGATGGCGTGAAAGGATGCAGGAGATTTCTGGAGAGAGTCTGGAAACTGCAGGATCTTCTGGTGGACGGCGACGGATACAGCGAAGATCTGGAGACGAAGATGCACCAGACCGTCAAGAAGGTATCCGGCGATTTTGAATGTCTGAAATACAACACGGCCATCGCAGCCATGATGGCGCTGATTAACGAGTTTTACAAGAAAAATGCGGTGACGAGAGGGGAGTATAAGACGCTGCTTACGCTGCTCAATCCCGTTGCGCCGCATATTACGGAGGAGCTGTGGCAGACGGCCGGGTATGAGGGGAAGGTCTATCAGACCGCATGGCCCGACTATGACGAGGCGAAGACTGTGGAGAGTACCGTGGAGATCGGTGTGCAGATCAACGGCAAAATGCGCGTGGCTGTGACCGTGCCGAGCGATCTGGGGAAGGATGAAGTGATCGCCCGCGCTAAGGAAGCTCTCGGGGACAAGCTTGCGGGAACGATCGTCAAGGAGATCTATGTGCCGGGGCGGCTGGTGAATCTCGTCGTGAAATGACCGACATACAGCCGGATAAGCATAGATGGCAGACAGCATAGCGGATGGCATAGCAGGCAGCATGGCCGACAGCATGACGGATGACATGGCGGGCGGCATGTGGTATAGCAGACAGCATGGCAGATGGCACAGCGGATAGCATAGCCGACAGCATATAGCATAGCCGACAGCATATAGCATAGGCAGTATGTGGTATAGCTCTGGCATGACGAGAGGGAGAAGGCCGGAAAGCGGCAGAAAAATGCGTATAGAGATTGGGAGCCGGTCATCTGTGGTGGCTGGCTCCCTTTTTGCGGGCGTACATTCAGGCGCATATCCGGACAAAACGTCATTGCGGCGGCCGGATTTTCTGCTGCTGATAGATTTGGTCGATCTGCTGCAGTTCTTCGGGGGTGCTGTGCTTGCGGATCGCGGCGATGGCGGCCTGCAGTTCCTGTGGGGTAAAGGACAGGTTGGCGGCTTTGGCCGCCTGAAAGACAGGCATCATGAGCATGAGCATTTCTCGCTGATTTTTGATCGGACCGGCGGATTGTCTGCGCAGGTCGGCTTCGTGAAACATCCGGTTGAGCAGATCCAGTTTTTCCTGAGGAATGCTTTGCACCAGTTCGTCTTCCATCCAGACGGGGCGCGGGTTTATGTCGGACATGAGATACTCCTTTCTTGAGGGATTGCCGATCGGTGAAATGACATATAAATATCGGATGTTATATAAAAAGCGTTATATAAATGGTGTTATATAAAGGCCTACTGAAAGCCTATTGAAAACTTATCAAAAACCTTATTGGAACCTTATTGAAACCTTATTGAAACCTTGTTGAAAACGGATTGCTTAGAATCCCTTGTCTTGTAGGCAATGTCTAAAAGGCAGTGCTGAAATGGCATTCCCTAAAAGGTATTTTCTATTGGGCGGGAGTGTCTGTGCCGCCCAAGCCTGACAGCATGTTGAGCAGATCTGCCATGTTGCCGGGCATGGGAGGCGGCCCGTGGGAACTGCTGAAACCGCCGAAGCCGGGTGCTCCGTCACCGGAGAACATTTCCGGGGCAATTTCCTGCATCATTTCTACCATTTGCATCATTTCCTGCATATTTTCTATATTTTGGTATAATTTTTGGAAATTCTGCAAGTTATCTCTCTCGGAGGCGGAACAGTAGGGGAGCAGTTCTTCCAAGAGGCCGGGGAGTCCATTGTCCGGACGGACCGGACGGGGGCAGAGAGGCATGGCGGCAGGGTGGTTTTGGAAAAAACGCAGTGTGTATTCCAATTCGAGAAACTTGATATATACGGCAAGTCGGCCTTGCATGGCAGGATCCAGATAGCTTATCAAAAGCTTTAACATCTGAATATGGTTGGTGGTAAACAGAGCGTCAAACGCCGCCGCCCTGTCCGGATGCCTGCTGTCCATGGGAACCTCCTGCGCGTATTTTTCCGATAGGTATTTCTATGTATTTTATGCGGCGGCGTGTGTAAATATGGCTGTCAATTCCGACGCCATGAAAAGCAGGCCCCTAAAAAGGAGCCCGCCTTTTATGAGCCGCCGGTTAGCAGCCACAGGTATTGCAGTTGTTGCTGCAGTTGTCGCTGCATCCGCATCCGCTGTTGGCGCTTGTGCCGCCGCAGAGGCTGCTCAGGATCAGAATCCAGATCAGCCAATCACAACAGCTGTTATTGCCGTTGAACAGGCTGATGCCGTTGTTGCATCCGCATCCGCTGTTGGCGCTATTGCCGCCGCCGCAGAAGAGCAATAACAGGATAATCCACATGCAGCTATTGCCGCCGCCGAACAAACCGCTGCCGTTGCTGTTCCCGCAGCCACAGCCACAGTTGCCAGAAGTCAAACTACTCATGATTGTTGCCTCCAAAATAGAGTTTATTTATGGTGTATTGTATGCGCCGCTGCCTGTCTATGTTTCTTGGATTTCCAATGATTTCATGAAAAGTATTCGCACAGGATGTGTAAAAACGCTTGCATAAATTTTGATATATAGTAAAATAGAGATAGACAGATCAATGAAAACTGTCCAAATGGATTCATTGGGCATAGTCAGGGAAAGAGCAATGACGCAGGACGAATACATAGTGGAAGACCGCAGCTTTCGCACAGAGGCGGATTATCGGCGCGCTCTGCGGGACAAAGAGACCATGGACAGACTGCGGAAAGAGTCGGCAGGGTATCGGGAAGCGGAGCTGGAGAAGCTGCGGGAGGCCGTCCGCGAAGGGCGGTACAAATTTTATACGCTGCTGGGTCAGGATTTTGAGGACGAACTGGAGGAACGGATTAAACAGCTGAAACGGCAGAGGGAGCCGGGGGGCGCCATGCGGGGAACAGGCTCCGGCTCGGGCAGAAGCCCGGGGACGAACCAGACGCCGCGCAATCAGGCGAAGAAGGGCGCGCCGTCCGGGCATAAGGCTCCGGACGCCCGGAACATACAGGTCTCGGAGGAGGCGGTTCAGGAGGAGTTAAAGAAGCGGGAACTTCGCAGGAAATGGACGGTGATCGTGTGCCTCGCAGCCGGAATCGTGTGTCTGGGCTATTTTGCCGCGTATTCCTATTATGACCGGCGTACCGGAGACAGTTACGACAGGCTGAATGCCTTGAAACAGAAAGCGCCGATTCTGTCCGGCGATCGGACGCCCGCGGAGAATGTGGTCATTCATTACACTGATGAGGAACGGGAGATCCCGGAGGTGCTGGATGAATATAAAAATTTATTAATAAAAAATAAAAAGCTAATCGGATGGGTCAAAATTGACGATACCAAAATTGACTGCCCGGTGATGCAGACGTCCGATAACGAATATTATTTAACTCATAATATGGATCAGAAATATGATAAGAACGGATCCATTTTTATGGATAAGGACTGCGATGTGATCAAGCCCAGCACCAACCTGATCCTGTACGGGCATCACATGAAGAGCGGCAGGATGTTTGGGGAGCTGGACAAATACAGCGACGAGAAGTTCTATGAGGAGCATAAGTATATCGATTTTGACACCATCTATGAAAAGGGCATTTACGAGGTGATGTACGTGTTCCGCTCGCGGGTCTACAGCGAGGAGGAAGTGGTGTTCAAATATTATCAGTTTATCGACGCGGTGAGCGAGGTTGAATTCAATTCCAACATGAAAGAGATGGCGGACGCCTCCCTGTATGACACAGGGGTCGAAGCCAGTTACGGGGATCGTCTGCTGACGCTCTCCACTTGTGATTATCAAGAAACAAACGGCCGTTTTGTGGTGGTGGCCAAGAAGGTATCAGAAAAGGAGTAGTTGAGAGATGGCAAAGGCAAAAGAGCTGAAGAAAAAAGGCAGAAGATTGAAGAGAACCGTCCGGAAGACGCTGGGAACCATATGTCTGATCACGGCGATCCTGATCGCGTCGATCCCTGTGGACGGATTCCGCCCCGAAGCGGCGACCGGCAACAATAAGCTGACGGCAACGGCGATGGAGAAATATTTCAGGATCCCGGATTTGTCTGACTATAAAGGGAGAATTTATACCACGGGGAACGGCCAGTTCCAATTCGCCTATGTGGATGAGGCCGGAACGGATAACGGAGCCGTGAAATTTGCGGTGATTTTGGGTTACTCTTCGGTGGGTGAGCTGGAGGGAGGCACGCTGCGGATCCCGGATACGGTGGAAGCGTATTTGAATTACCGCACCACGGAGGGTACCAGCGAGGGAAACGTGGCCGTGGGTTCCAAGGGCAATTATCTGTTCTACCGCACGGAGACTTTGGTTTATCCTGATACGCCAAGCGTGTCCGGCAATGCGCCCAGTGTGTCAGGCAACACGGCCCCGGAGGTTGTGTACACATATAACCCCTGTTATTATAGGGACTACCAGAATTGGGAATCGGCAACAACCCTGTATTATTATCCGACCAAGGATTACAGACCGGACGGAACGACGGAGCCTGTGGAAGCCACAACGGATACCGAGGTGCATATCAAGGGTGCAAAAGTCGTTTATATCGGCAATCAGTATCTGACGACCGATACGACGACCGGCGAATGGAAGGTCGCAGACGATGTGGATGAAGAACACGCCATTTTTGCGGGCAAAGGTTCCATCGTGCATCTGGTGGTGGGAGGCAATCTCTCCGGCATCGGCAACTATGCCTTCTATAACTGTACTTCCCTGCAGAGCATCACGCTGAGCAACGCGCTTGACACGATCGGCAACTATGCTTTTGCGGGATGCCGGAATATGCGGGAGGCAAACTTGAATATTTCTTCTAATATTACGGCGATCGGCGCCCACGCCTTTGAGAACTGCGAGGGGCTGACCAGCTTTACCGTACCCATCAACGTGACCCATATCGGGGATGCTGCATTCATGGGATGCCGTTCCATGACGTCGATTGAGCTGTGCGGCGCGGGACAGAATGTTTCCCTGCAGGAGATCGGGTGCGATATGTTTGTGGACTGCAGAAGCCTGTTGTCCGTAACGTTCCCGCACGGCTATACGCAGGATGTGGATATCAGCAATTTCAAGGATTGTCTCTCCCTTGGTTCCATCACGGTGCATAACACCTCGATGAACATTGTGGAGGGCTTAGATTCCACGTTCGGATATGATGAGTTCAAGAAGCAGTACAACGACAGCGCGGTGGTGCATGGGACATTCTATTTCGAGGGACCTACGAATGCGAACAATCCTTCCAACCTGCACAAGACGGCCAGAGACAAGTATTTTGCATTCAGCTATCTGAATGACGACGCGGCGTTTACTCCGCAGAATATTTACGAACTCACGGTGGATACGGACGGCAAGGGCAAGAAGGCCACTTACCGCGTGAACAATCAGAATCAGCTGATCGAGACGGAGCTGGACGCCGGGATTGAGGAGATTGATCTGCCGGCTTATATCGGCCCTTACCATATTGCGGAGATCAATGCCAATGTATTTAAAGACGACTGTTATTTAAAGAAACTGACGATTCCTGCCACGGTGGAAGCCATCGCCAGCGAGGCCTTTGTCGGATGCCACAATCTGGAACATGTGGTCTTTGAGGATCCCGCGGGGCTCACCATCGGAACCGGCGCTTTCCAGACCCAGAAAGTAGGCATTCATCAGGCGAATGACTCTCTTGCCAGCGTGCCTTCCCTGACCTTTACCGGGCCGATCTCTCCGACATCGGCGCCGTTTGTTTACGCCATGGATCCGGCGAACCGTATCAACGACCCGGATAAGCAGACTTTGACTTATATTACCTATTACAGCGGATGGCCCGCGAACTTGACCGTGCGGTACAATCCTGAGACGGATAAGAACGAGTTGGTAGATTACCCCACTTTGGGCGACCTGAGAAGCAAAGTGACGAGCGACTATAGCAACCGGCCGTATATGACCGATGATTACACGACGGCGATGCAGAGCGTAGTCGGCAAGATGGCCGGCGGTACCGGCGCAGACTTGACGGAGGCCGAGGCGGCAATCTGGGATGCGGTGATGAATATTGTGCTGCCCGACGGCGTGGAGAGCGTGGAGGCCGGATTGTTCAAGAAGAAAGAAGTGGGCGCTGCGGGGGACGAGTCGGATGTGTATTTCACGACGGAAGGCCATACTTATAAGACGCTGAGTGCTTACGGGCTGAAGGAGGTTGCGGGGGATGATGACCCCGACGACGGCGTGGACGGCGGTGCGTTTGCAAACTGGACCACGTTGGAGAGCGTTATCTTGTACGGCGCTACGGAGTCCATCGGAGATTATGCGTTTAAGGGCTGCAAACAGCTGACCAGCGTGACGCTGCCCCAGACCGTGACCCAGATGGGAGTGATTCCTTTTACGGAATGTGAGAAGCTTTCCCATGTGAATTTTCAGGGGAGCGAGTATTTCAGCTGTGACAATTCCATTATTTACCGGCTGGATACCGCGGGCAATAAATATGCGCTGATTGAGTATCTGGAAGGCCGTTCGTCCTCCAGCATCACTTCAGGCGAAGTGGAGGGCGTGAAGGAGATTGCGGAGGAGGCGTTTGCCAATACCAAGGTGTCCTTTGTGGATCTGAGCAGTTCCTCGGTGGCGCGGATTCCCGAGCGGGCGTTCAGGGACTGCGCAAAGCTGATTCAGGTGATCCTGCCCAATTCCGTGCGGTCCGTGGAAAATGGCGCCTTTACGGGCTGCCCGAACCTGCAGCGCCTTACGGTACCGAATCTGAATACCGTGTTCCGTCAGGATGCGGTGGATACTTCCGGCGATATGAGGCCGGACGGACTGGTGTTTGTATGTAATGACGACAGTCTGGCGCATGAATATGCTGTGACCTGGGGATTTGCGACGGATCCCAATGGTGTGGAAGTCTCCTATAAGGTGGTGTTCCAAGACTGGGACGGCACGGAGCTGAAGGTGGAGTATGTGGTGCAGGGGAAGGATGCGACGCCGCCCGACGCGCCTCATAGAGACGGCCATGATTTCGTGGGATGGAATAAGGATTATAAGGGGATTCAGGAGGACATGGTGATTACCGCCATGTATGAGCCGGAGGATCCCGACGCCAAGAAGGTGACGGTGACTTTCTATGACGACGATCAGACTACGGTGCTTTACACCCGCCGCGTGACCATCGGCCAGACGGTGGAGCTTCCTCCCGATCCTGTGAAAGAGGGATATTTGTTTGTGGGATGGATCGGCGATGTGACTTCCCCCATCACCCAGCCCACCAGTATTTATGCAAGATTTGAGGCCATCGACAACCGGTTTGTGGTGCGTTTTCTGGACTATGACGGCACGGTGCTGTTCCAGCAGCTGGTAGAGCCGGGGAAAGCGGCGGACGAACCCAAGACGCCTTCGAGAAGCGGTTACACGTTCAACGGATGGGTTCCGGCGGACTTTAGCAATATTACCAAGGATACCGATATTTACGCGACCTATATTTCCGGGGACGGCAGTCAGGGTGGCAACCAAGGGGGGAACCAAGGCGGCAACCAGGGGGGGAACCAAGGCGGCAATCAGGGAGGCAATCAAGGGGGCAATAACGGCACAGATCTGCCCAATGACAGCAAGGCGAAGCTGTATACGCTGACGGTGCAGAACGGAAGCGGTTCCGGAAGCTATGTGGCGGGTTCCCAGCCTGTGGTGATCGCCAACAATCCTGCAAGCGGCATGGAATTCAGCCACTGGACAATCGATCCGGCGGGTACCAAGATTGCCAGCACGGTTTTGTCGGCGACGGTGATCACCATGCCCGAGGGAAATGTGACCGTGACGGCGCATTATAAGACCAGAACCGGCTCCTCCACGGTGAGCGGCAACGCAAACACCAACGGATCCGGGCGGCCGGGTACTTCCGGGTCTGTCAGCAACGGCACCACGGTGGTGATCGACAAGAACGGCCTGTCCAATACCGGTGTGGTTTCCGCAACGGTAAAAGGCTCCACCGATAACTTTACCATCAAAGTGACCGAGAGCAGTGCGGCTTCGGAGGCAGTGTTAAAGGCGCTGCAGGCGGAGTACGGCGATATCAGCAATATCAAGTATTTCCCCATGGATATCAGCCTGTATGATTCCACGGGAACCAAGAAGATTACGGATACCACGGGGCTGACCATCAGCATTACCCTGCCCCTGCCGGATTCTCTGATCACCTATGCGGGGAACAATCAGGTTGCGGGCGTGGTGAACAATCGACTGGATAAACTTTCGGCGAAGTTTACCACCATCGACAAAGTGGCCTGTGTGACTTTTACCGCGGAACATTTCTCGCCCTATGTCATCTATGTGGAGACGGATCATCTCGAGAAGGGCGTGGTGGCGGATAATACGCCGAAGACCGGGGACGGAATCCATCCTAAGTGGTTCCTGTCGATTGGCCTTGCCTGTGTGGCTGTGGTACTCTTTATGAAGAAAGATAAACGCGCGGTGCAGAAAGTGCGCATGGCGTAAAAAGGATGTTTGGTTGTGGAAGTAGGAGGTTCGCATGAAGAAAAGACGAGTATTTGGTGCGGTTTTAATGGTGATGGCACTTATCGTTATGCTGCTTCCTGCGGCGGAGGCAGATGCAGAGACATCGGCCTCCGCTTTTACGATTCAGCGCGGGGAGCTTCTCAAATACACGGGATCGGAGAGTACCGTGTCCGTGCCGAAAGAGGTGACGGTCATCGGTGAGGGGGCTTTTCAGAACAACACGTCGGTGGAGAAAGTGATCCTGCCCGATTCCGTGGAGCAGATCAAGGCCTATGCCTTCTGGGGCTGCGACAATTTAAAATCCGTGACTCTGGGCAAGGGACTGACTGCGGTGGGGGATTTTTCGTTTACCAACTGCGGCGGTCTGCAGACCATGACGATCCCGAATACGGTGCGGAGCATCGGCATTCAGGCGTTCGCCTCCTGCACCAAGCTGGAGGATATCACCATTCCGGCTGAGGTCACCAGTATCAAGGACGACGCCTTCGACGGGGATTATCTTTTGAATATTCACTGCGAGACAGGGAGCTATGCGGATAAATATGCGCAGGCTTTTTATGAGAGACAGAAAGAGATGCCCGTGTACGGCGATGTGGGAGTCAGCGGCGGAGCGGATCCGGGAGTGCCTGCAGACGGCGTTTACTCCGGTTCTTGGTATCAACAGCCCGACAGCGGGAATCAGGACGGCGACCTGCCGCAGGGGCAGGTGTTCGGGAGCAGCAAAGTGGTGGGCAATCAGGCGGTGATCCTGATGCAGAATGCGGGGCTGCCGGTACAAGGCAATTCCGGAGCATCCGGCAGTCAGGACAATACACAGGGCGGCACTGCGTCCGTTTTGCCGGATGCCGGAGAGCTTCCTTGGCGGATTCCCGAGCGCGCGCATTATCGCGACGCGGCGTTTACCGAGACTGTATTGGATGGGGAAATCCGGGAAATCGGGCGTTTTGCCTATGCCAGAAGCGGCTTGAGAAGCATTACCCTGCCGGACGGTCTGGAGCAGATCGAGTATGCGGCTTTTTATCACTGTGACGATCTGGCGGAAGTGGTTCTGCCGGAGAGCGTGACGTCCGTGGCGGCCAAAGCGTTTGCCCACACGCCGTGGGTGGATGACTTTCTGGACGGCAGGGACGGGACGGAGGGAGATTTTCTGGTCAGCGGCGGTGTGCTGATGGCCTACCGCGGAAGCGGAGAGTCCGTGGCGGTGCCGGACGGCGTGTGCGTGATTGCCGGGGAGGCTTTCTCGGGCCACGGCGAGATCAAGAAAATCAGTTTCCCCACATCGGTGCAGTATGTGGACGGCGAGGCTTTTGAGGGCTGTATGCCGGAGGAAATTGAGTATGACGGCACAAGCTATTCCCTGTTGGAATTTGCCATACAGGATCCGATGGGGCTTGGGTCGATGGAGGATGTGCTGGCCGAGGAGCAGGTTGCCCTGCAGGCGCAGAGCGCCGCACCGACGGGAGATGGTTTTGGAGGCAGGGAGCGCGCGGCGGTTCCTGTGGCGGCTGCGGCTCTGTTTTTGGGCGGCTGCGTCTGTATGTTCCGCAGGGCAGTATAGCTTTGTTTCCATATTCTAGTACATCGTTTATTATTTGACTACACTTTTTAAACATTATGTGTTATACTCT
>JAMPGV010000014.1 GCA_023663735.1 Muribaculum sp.
CAACGTTGTCACTTGATGACTTGAAAAAAATTGAATCCGAGATTATGCAGTTGGCGTAATCGGTGCAACAACTTAATATCAAAATAACAGCGTTAGGGTGCATAGAAAATAAAAAGTCTATGCACCCTTTTTGTATGTAAAGGAGCAGAGAATGAAGAAAACAGACACCACCAAGAAGGTGCAGGAAAAGCGTAAAGGATTTATCAAGAAAATAGGCAATACCACCTATGACGTATCATTTCATTACAGTCGACAAAGCAGGGAAAGCATGAACGACAAAATTATCCGTTTGATAGAAAACGATATGCAGAGCATGAAAAAGAACTGAATATGTGTATTGTGTGAGTGCTTGAAAATGCTGTATTTTCGGGCATTTTTTAATATCTTTCATTATGTCCTTGACAAATCGTTCTGAACGGAACCGTAAAAGCTGTTAATATCGGAACGGCAAAGATTACCGCCCTTGCAGGTGACTCGGGCGCAGTCAGAGCCGAGTGTGAGATTGAGGTGGTACAGCAGGTGACTGGCATTCGTCTGGACAAGACTTCTCTTGTGATGGAGGGCGGAGATACCTATACGCTCACGGCGACTGTCAATCCCGATACGGCTTATAACAAGGATGTGACTTGGTCTTCTTCAGATGAGAGTGTGGCCACTGTCTCAGAGACGGGCGTAGTGACTGCCTTGCAGAAGGGTACTGCTACGATTGCGGCTACAGCGCAGGATGGGAGCGGCGTATCCGGAACCTGCAGGGTGACGGTGAACAGCACAATGCATTTGGTAAAGTCGCCGGAGGAGTTACAGAGCAAGCATCCTTATGAAAATAATACCAATGAAGTGTGGGTTTATACCTTAGCTGGAGTGGAAAGCTTGAAAGTCACATTCAGTTCCGATACGGCGGTGGATGAGGACTATGATTTTATCTATCTCTATGACGGCGCCGGCAGGGAGATCGGCAAGTATACCGGCGGCGAGCTGGCGGGGAAGACGATCGAGATACCCGGAGATACCGTCAGGATCAAGTTGGTAACTGACGAAGCGATCACGGGGTATGGATTTCAAGTAGACAGCGTGGTACCGGGCGGGACGCCGATAGAATTCCAGAGCATATCGTTGAATCACGAGACGCTTTCTTTGAGCGAGGGAGACAAGGCTGTTTTGCAGGTGGTTTTCCATCCGGAGAATACGACTGCGGATCGCAAAGTGACATGGAGCAGCAGCGACGAAACCGTCGCTATCGTCGAAAAGGACGGAACGGTCACAGCCGTAGGCGAAGGAAAATGCGCAATTACGGCAGAGGCGGCGGGCAAGACGGCTGTATGCCAGATGACGGTAGTGCGCAAGGCCGCGGAGGAGGTCGAGGAGAAGATTGTGCTGCACTATCAGGACGGCACAGGAAGAACGGAAGAGGTTTTTGCAGTACATGGAAAGCCCATGACCATTTTGAAGGATCAGGTTCCCATCAGGGAAGGCTGGCTTTTTGTGGGCTGGTACACACAGCCGGACGGACAGGGAGAGCATGTGACGCAGGATACGATCCTGACCGATCAGCGGGTATTGTATGCCTGTTGGAGACAGGTGAAGGAAGGCTTCTGGGTGCAGCCGGTGGGAGATCAGATGTACACCGGCAAGGCGCTCAAGCCGGAGGTCTTTGTTTATGACGGGGATACGCTGCTGCAGGAGAAGCAAGATTATACAATCTCCTATAAGAATAACATCAAGGCAAACGATGCGTCCAACGCCCAAACGGCTCCTACGATCATCGTAAAGGGCAAAGGGAATTATTCCGGGAAGATGGAAGTTCCTTTTCGGATTCTGCCGCAGAATATAAAAGGAACCGATTTCACGATTGATCCCATGGCTGCGGTGTACAATGCCAAAAAGTGCAGAAACCGGTTCCGGCCGTGTTGTGGAAGGGCAAAAAACTGAAGAACAAAACGGATTTTGAGGTGAGCTACCCGGACCGCGCGGATGCGGCGGGGGCGGAAGCGTACAGAGATCCCGGCGTCTATTCTGTCACGGTCAAAGGAACGGGAAATTTTGCCGGAGAACGCACAATCACGTTTACCATCACACGGGAGAATCTGATCAGCAAAGCCAGCGTGGTAAAGCCGGGCAATCAGACCTATGCGGGCGGGCTGCCGGGTACGCCGGATGTAACGGTCAAGATGAAAAAAGAGACTTTGACTAAGGGCGTTGATTACGAACTTGCATATGAGAATAATCGCAAGATCGGTACTGCAACGGTGATTATTACGGGCAAAGGCAGTTATTGCGGCGTCAAGCGGGTCAATTTCAAAATCGTGGGATCCTCTCTCGCCAAAGCGCAGATAACGGGAATCGAACCCCGGAACTATAACGGGAGCGCCCAGACGCAGAATATAACGGTCAGCCTGCAGGGCGTTGCATTGACGGAAGGTGTGGATTACGAGGTTGCATATAGCAATCATATAAATGCGGGAACTGCCAAATTGACGGTTAAAGGAATTGGGAAATACACCGGAACCATTCAAAAATCCTTTAAAATCAAAGCCTTTGACATGAAAAATAATCTGCGGATGTTCAAGTTCGAGATTGACGGGCAGGTTGTTCCGGGAGACCGTCTGGGCAGTACGGAACTTGGGGATCGCTATGCCAAAGGCGGCAGCAGACCTCCGGTCTCAGTGTATGTGGAAGATGGGAACAGGAAGCTGACAGAGGGAAAGGATTTCACAATCAGCTATTCTAATAACAAGGCGGTTACAACCGCTGAAACCAAGAAACTGCCGACGATTGTCATCAAGGGCAAGGGAAACTATGCTGGTGTGATTACTAAGACATTCACGATCCGGGCAAAGGCGCTGAATGATATGCAAGAGCCGGTATTGATGACGGCAGCCGATAAAGGAGTGAGTGAGAAGGCCGGCGGGTATCTCTCTAAACCTGTTTTGACAGATGTAGACGGCAAAGTCCTGAAGGAGGGAAAGGATTACAGCATTGACGAATACAGGGTTCGCTATCCCGACGGAGAAACCGGTGTTTTGGGCAGACAGGATGTCGTGTCAACAGTGGGGGCGGAAATTACGGTTTCCGTGAGCGGGAAAGGCGTATATGCGGGAACGCAGGGGAGTCCGTCCGTGCTTTCGACAGTGTACCGCATTACCGAAAAGAGTTTGAGCGGCCTTAAGACAGCATCCATCACCAAGACATACAGCGGGGAGATGATTACATTGGAGGCAGCGGATTTCTGCAAGGAAAACGGGGACAGCAAAGTCACAATCAAAGAAGGGGGAATTGTCAGGGAACTCTATTATGGGGAAGAGAAAGATTTTGTGATTGTCGAGGGCAGTTACAAGAATAATGTCAAAAAGGGAACTGCCAGTGTGACGATCAAAGGCTGTGGAAAATACGGAGGCACGGCGGTCATAAAATTTAAAGTAATGCAGAAGAAACGGTCTCTTTTGGATCTATTTGCGTTTTGAGCGCAGGGCATAATCCGGAACTTTCCTTAGGGCAGACATCAAAATCCTAGAACTCCCGCGGCGGATGCAGCAGGCAAAGCGCATCCGCCGTGGGAGTTCTGCCGTTTCGGCTCATTTCGTCGGGAGCCGTCCTCACGTCCCGGGTTCTGCAATTCTGGTCACGCCCACATAAATATCCGAAATTTCATACCATGTGGCATAGTCCGTCACGCCGGTCTGCGGGAGATTGAAAATGCGCTGGAAGATGCGCACGCTCTCGGCTGTGGCCGGACCGTAGATGCCGTCTGCGGTCAAGGTCGGGATCGCCGGATAGTTTCTGGCGATGCGGTTGAGCTGGGTCTGGAGCTGGCGCACCTTATCGCCGGAAGCGCCGATGGACAGATCATAGCCGGGGTAGGAGGAAGGCACGCCGGAGATGATGTCGGCTGTGGCGATATACATGTCGTTGCCGAAATAGTAGCGGATGATTTCGATGGCAGAGTACCCCTCGTCTGCCAGATATTTGGATCCCCATTGGCTTAAGCCCGAACAGGTCACCCGGTTGCCGTCGCAGTAGGAGGTGAAAATGGGCTGGCGCACGCCGGGACGAGCCAGATAATTGGCAAAAACCGTGTCCACCAGATAGTCGATATTGTCAAAAATATTGCGTCCGTAGATCCACTTCTGGTCATAGGCGGTGGAGGAGGTGATGGTGAAATTGTATCCCTGTCCCCGATACCACTCCGTGTAGACCCGGTTGAGCGTAAAGGACATGATCGCCAGAATATTCGCATAGAGTGCGGGTTCCGGCCAAGTGGAGTAGATTTCACAGGAAGCCACGTTTTTGATGTAGTCCTTATAACGCACCCAGTAGTTGGAAGCCGTGGAGTCCGACGGCACGCCGTCGTGGACGATGACATACTCCGGGATGACCACCCGGCTCAAGACGATCTCGCCGCTCTCCGGCATAGGCTTGATCTCTTCCTCCGGAATCTTGGGAGGATAGTCGCCGAACAGCGTGTGAACCGGGATGATGACCCGCTTCTCCTCTTCTTCGGTGGTCTCCAGCGGATTCATGACGATGGGCTGGAGGGACAGGCGTTGTGCCAGAAGCTCCGACCCGGATACCAGCACGGGTTCATAACCTTGCGCCGTGACGGTGATATTATATTCCGAATAGGGCTGGACGGTGGAATCGGGATCCAGCGACAGGGCGATGGGCGGCGCGGGAAGCGTGACGGCAGGCGTCTGGCCGGAGCTGTCGGTGGTCAGCGTCTCAAGCGGCGCTTCGGGATCTCCCGTGTAGGATATGGTGACGGTGGCGTTCTCCACGGGGATCATTCCTAGAGAGGAGACCACATTCACCTGCAGGGTGCCGAAATTCTCGGCGTTTTCGTTCGATGTGTCTGTGAGATTAGGCATGGCAGCACCTTGCATTTTGTTTGTTGTCTTATCTTATGCGCCGTCCGGCAAAGCGTTACGGAAAGATTTCCGAGAAATCTTTCCGGGAAAAATTTTCCGCTGCGGGAAGATCCGCCGCGGATTTTTTTCGCCGCGAAAAACTTTCGCGTTATTTCCAGAAAATGCTTGACGGGGGGGTAATTCATGGTGTATCATTGTATTATGAAGTTGGTACAATAATACAGAAAGGATGTGAGTGGATGGCATGGAAACTGGATTCTGACAGGCCGATCTATATACAGCTTGTGGAGCGTATCCAGACGCAGATCGTCTCCGGATACTATCCCGGCGGAGCCAAACTGCCCAGCGTCAGGGAACTTGCCGCGGTGGCCGCGGTCAATCCCAACACGATGCAGAAGGCGTTTGCGGAGCTGGAGCGGAGCGGCCTGATCGTGACGCAGCGCACCAACGGCAGGAGCGTGACGGACGACGGCGCATTGATTGACAGAGTACGCCATGATATGGCAAAATCTCATATGGAGACTTTTGTCATGCAAATGAAAGAATTGGGATACACGAAAGAGCAGGTGTTTGCTTTTTTGGAAGAAAATCTCTGATAAGCAGAGGGAAAGAGGGAGTGTATGAGCGAGTATATGCAGGCGGAGACCGGGCGCAATCCGTACAATCTGGTGGAGTTTAACGGCGTCACCAAGTCCTACGATATGCAGCGCGCCGCGGTGGACAATGTGAACCTGATCCTGCCCCGAGGCAAGATCATCGGGCTGTTAGGGCCGAACGGCAGCGGCAAGACGACGCTGATCAAAATGATCAACGGTCTTTTGACGCCTACTGCCGGGAGTATTCTGATCAACGGGAAGCCCGTTGGGCCGGAGTCCAAGGCGCGTGTGGCCTATCTGCCCGACAGAACCTATCTGACCGGAAACAGGACGATCACACAGATCTTAGATTATTTCTGCGATTTTTATGAGGATTTTAACCGCGGGAAGGCGGTGGGAATGCTGGAGAACCTGAACATCGAACCTTCTGCGAGAATGAACAGCCTCTCCAAGGGAACCAAGGAGAAGGTGCAGCTGATTCTGGTGATGAGCCGCAATGCGGATCTGTATGTGCTGGACGAGCCGATCGCGGGCGTGGATCCCGCGGCCAGAGATTATATTCTGCGCACGATTATCAACAACTATAATCCGGAGGCCACCGTGCTGATCTCCACCCATCTGATCAGCGATATCGAGCAGGTTTTGGACGAGGTGGTTTTCATGCGCTATGGGAAGCTGGTACTCTATACTTCCGTAGACAATATCCGGGAGGAGAAGGGGAAGTCCGTGGACGCATATTTCAGGGAGGTGTTCGCATGTTAGGGAAAATCATCAAATATGAGTGGAAAAGCACCTATAAACTTTGTGGGATGATGATTCTGGCCATCGCCGGAGTCACCCTGCTGGGCGTGCTGGGATTTATTCTGCCCTTCCGGCTGCTGATGGAGGATTCCAGTGCGTTTTCCGATTCCATGACGGGGGCGGTATGGACGATGATCATGGTGATGAGCCTGATGATCTATATCGTTATGCTGGTGGGCGTGTCCTACGGCATGATGATTTATCAGGGCGTACATTTTTATAAGACGATGTATTCCGACGAGGGATATCTGACCCAGACCCTGCCCGTGACGCCGAGACAGCTTCTGGTGGGCAAGACGTTTATGGCGGGAATCTGGCAGCTGCTGGTCGGTGTGAGCGTGATGCTGTCCGTTTTCATCCTGATCGCCGCCATGTTCATGTCCCTGCTGGACGGAAGCGTCTGGCGGGAACTGGCTGAGATGCAGGATGAAATGCAAGATGCAATACAGGAACTGTACCCGGATATAGGGTTTCAGATCATCCACACCGGCTTGTCGTTTATTCTGGCGGTGCTGATCGCGCCGTTCAGCTCCATGCTGGTGTTGTTCGGCGCCCTCACCATCGGGCAGCTCTCCCGCAAATATAAGGCTCTGATGGGAATTTTGGCCTATTTTGGAGCCATGGCGGTCAACATGGTGGTGAACTACATTGTGCAGTTTATCTTGGCCTTTCGGGAGATTTTGTTCCATCTGGACAATCCGACGGGCATGAACGATCTGGCGAGCAATTATGACGGGACGCTGATCGTAAGTTTGATTATGGGCGTGGGCATGTACTTGATCGCGCACCACATTCTGACCAAGAAGCTCAATATGGATTAAGTTGTTGAAAAGCATTTGCCATTTGCTGAAAAGCATTTGCCCTCCGGCGTGATTTTTGGTATACTTATAAGAAGTATGGAAAACAGGACGGGTGAATGGCAATGCAGGGAATCGTAGACGGGATTTTAGAGGGAAAATATGATTATGAGAACGGCTCTCTCGACTTTTCATGCACAAAGCTGGAGCTTACTATGTGCAAAGGGGAAGTACAGGAGGGCTGTTTTCATGTCTATTCCTCGGGAGACGGTTTCACGCAGGGCTATGTCATCACCACGGATATGCGGATGGAATGCCTGACGCCGCAGTTTGCGGGCAGCGGGGAGGAGATTTTCTATCGGTTCCACGGGGAGCATCTGGAAGAGGGCGATGTGGTAAAAGGGAATTTCTGCATAATCAGCAATCAGGGAGAGTATTATCTGCCCTTTGTGGTCACGGTGGAGCATCAGACGCCCGCCTCGTCTATCGGGAACGTGAAAAATCTGTTTCATTTTGCCAATCTGGCCAAGAGCAGCTGGCGCGAGGCGGTGGAACTCTTCTATTCGCCCGCCTTCGAGAAAGTATTTCAGGGGAGCGACAGGCAGTTTTACGATTGTTACAGAGGGCTGAGCGCCTGTCCCGGGAACGAGCAGAACATGGAGGAATTTCTCGTCCGCATCAACAAGAAACAGAAAGTGGAGTTTCTGGTGCGGGAGAGCGAAATCCGCGAGGAGCTTGCGGAGGCGGCCTATGGCGTGACGGAGGTTGAGCTGAATATTCTGCGGAACGGGTGGGGATATACCGGACTGCAGGTGGAGTGTGAAGGAGAGTTTGTCTTCACGGAGAAAGAATTTTTGAGCGACGATGATTTTCTGGGAAACCGCTGTATTCTTCCTGTGTTTATCGACACGCAGATGTGCCGCGGCGGCAGGAATTTCGGGCGGGTCTATCTGTATAATTCCCATACCTCCGTCACCATACCGGTGACGGTCAAGCGTGGCGGCGCGTGGGAGAGGGGCCGCGGGTATCTGGAGAGAAAACGGGAGATCGTGCGGCTGATGGAGCTGTATCAGGATTTCCGCCTGCGCAGAATCAGTCCTGTCTCCTGGCAGGAGGAGACGGGGGCTTTGGTGGAAGCGATGGCGGAGCGGGAGGACGGCAGCGTGGCGGCGCGGCTGTTTCAGGCGCAGCTTTTGGTTTCCGCGGAGCGCTATAACGAGGCGGACTGGATTTTGAATCAGGTGCAGGAGCGGGCGGAGGCGTCGGACGATACGCTGTATGCGTATTATCTCTATCTGACGACCTTGATTCACGGGGAGGAGTCCTATGTGGACGAGGCTGCCGCCAGAGTGGAACAGCTGTATGGCCGCGACCGCGGGAACTGGCGGATTGCATGGCTGCTCTTATATCTTTCGGAGAAATACAACAAGACGGCTGCGGCCAAATGGGATTTTCTGGAGAAACAGTTCCGGCGCGGCTGCAGCAGCCCGGTACTCTATATCGAAGGTCTGCATCTGTTGAATGCGAATGAGACGCTTCTGCGCAAATTGGACGACTACGCTCTGCATGTGCTGTATTACGGCGCGAAAAAGGACAGCCTAAGCCCGGACGTGCTGGAACAGCTGCTCTATCTGGCGGGCAGGGGACGGGAGTATTCCGTGCTTTTGCTGAAACTGCTGCAGACGGTCTACAAGAGGAATCAGGATGTGCGGATTCTGCAGGAAATCTGTGCGCTTCTGGTGCGCGGCGGCTGTGTAGGACGGCGCTTTTTCACATGGTATGAGGCGGGCGTGGCGGCACAGCTGCGCATCACGAACCTGTATGAATACTATATGATGTCTCTGGATCTGCAGACGGCTCAGGAACTGCCCCGGATAGTGCTGATGTATTTTTCGTATCAGAGCAATCTGGATCTGGCGCACAGCGCTTTCCTGTACTGGTACGTGGTGCGGCACAAGGAGGAGCTGGGCGAACTCTATGAGAATTATCGGCCGCGCATGGAACATTTTGTGGTGGATCAGATTCTGAAAGAGCGCATCAACAGGCATCTGGCGGGACTGTATCAGGAACTGCTGGTTCCGGCCATGATTGACGAGCAGACCGCCGGACCGCTGTCCAGACTGCTGATGGCGCATCAGATCGTGGTGGAGGATCTTAGGCTGAAGAAGGTGATCGTCTACCAGCCCGGCAGCCTGTGCGAGAATGTGTATCCGCTGCAGGACGGCTGCGTCTGGGTGCCGCTTTACGGCAACGATTCCACCGTTCTTTTTGAGGACGCCTATGGCAACCGCTTTGTAAAAGACGTGGAATATACGATGGAAAAGCTGATGCGTCCCGGCAAGTACCTGCGGATGATCTCAGGGCTGGTGGCGGATTCGTTGGAACTGGATCTGTATTTGATGGATCGGGAGACGGATCTGTCTTCCGCGGAAGTCTGGGAGCGGACGATCCGCCTGTCGCGGGACGAGCGGGTGGAGCCGCAGATCCGCAGGACGCTGTATCTGCGGCTTCTGGAACATTATTACGAGACAGACAATATGCGGGCGCTGGACGAGTGCCTTGAGGCGGTTCCCGTTGAATTGTTCACGCTCTCCGAGCGGGCGGAAGTGCTTCACTATATGGTTCTGCGCGGCAGGAACGAGGAGGCGTGGGGCTGGATTCTGGAATTCGGACCTTCTTTCGTGGAGCAGAAGACGCTGATGCGTCTGGTCAGCGAGCAGATTCTGGAGACGGACGGCAGAGAGGACGCACAGCTTGCGGAGGCCGCCCTGTATGCGTTCCGGCAGGGCAAGTACGACAGCCGCATGGTGCAGTATCTGGCGGAATATGCCCAAGGATCCACCAGAGATCTGCGGGATATTTGGAAGGCGGCGCGCTCTTTTGAGGTGGACGCCTACCGGCTCAGCGAGCGGATGCTGCTGCAAATGCTCTTCTCGGGCGCTTTCGTGGGGGAGAAGACGGAGATTTTTGAATATTATGTGTCCCGAGGAGCCAATGTCCGCATCGAGAAAGCCTTTCTGGCGCGCTGCGCCTATGGCTATCTGGTGCGGGAGAGGCTCACGGAGGCAGTCTTTTTCAAAGAGATCCGCCGATTATATCTACAGCAGGAAGAGATCCAGAAGGTATGCAAGCTGGCATTTTTGAAATACTATGCGGAGAATGCGGGGGAGCTGGCGGCGGAGGAGACGCCGGTTGTCAAGGCGTTTCTGCAGGAGATGCTGACGGAGAAAATTCATCTGAATTTCTTTAGGCGGTTTGCGGAGCGGAAGCTGATTTCGGAGAATATGCTTAGGGAGATGTTAGACAAAACGATTGTGGAATATCGGACACGCCCCGGGGCGAAGGTCTCCATCCATTATGTGGTTATGCGCGAGGACGGGGAGGCTTCGGAATATCTGACGGAGCCGATGCGGGAAGTCACGGGGGGATTGTGTTTTAAAGAATTCGTGCTGTTTTTCGGAGAGAGTCTCCAATACTATATCACGGAGGAGCGGGACGGCGAGGAACAGCTCACCGAGAGCGGTAACCTGCAGAGAAGCGATATCCGGGGGAACGATGCGGACTGGCGTTACGAGATGCTCAACGACATTTTGATCAGCCGGACGCTGGAGGATTACGATACGCTGGATGAATTGATGGAAGAGTACCGCCGCAGGGAATATCTGGGCGAGCATCTTTTTGCATTGCAGTAAGGGAGGTTGAACCATGGGGTTTTTGCATCATGGGAAATTGATCGTGGGCTATGATCTGGGCGAGCGCTATGCGCAGGTCAGTTACCGTCTCGGCGAGGATGAGGTGGAGACGTTGTCCGCCGTGGCGGGGGAAGAGCGCTATAATATTCCTGTGGCGCTCTGCAAGCGCACGGGGGTCAATCAGTGGTTTTACGGCAGGGAGGCGCTCCGCTGCGCGCAGGAGGAGCAGGGGATTCTGGTGGCGGATATTGTGCGGCTTGCCGTCGCGGGCGAACCGGTGCAGGTGGACGGGGTTGTATTTGATCCGGTGGCGCTTCTGGCGCTCTTTATGAAGCGCAGTCTGGGTGTGCTGTCTCAGGTCTCGTCGCCGGATAAGCTGGCCGCGATGACGATTACCTGCGGGCGTCTGGACGCCAGAATGATCGAGGTACTCGGCCGCGCGGTGGAAAATATGCATCTGAAAACCGACAAGATTTTTTTTCAGAGCCATGCGGAGAGCTTTTATCATTACGTGATCCGGCAGCCGGAGGAACTATGGCGCTCACAGGCGCTTTTGCTCGAATACGCGGAGACTAAGGTCAAGGCATACTGCATGGACTGCAACCGGCGGACCACGCCCATGGTGTCGTTTATCGAGGAGTGGGAGTATGATATGCCGCCCTATGAGCCGATGCCGGAGGAAGCGGAGGCCAGAAGGGACAAAATGGAACAGCTGGACCGGGAGTTTGAGCAGATCGCGTCTCAGGTCTGCACCAAGACGGCGGTCTCCTCGGTGTATCTGATTGGCGAGGAGTATTCCGAGGAATGGATGAAGGAATCGCTCCGCACGCTCTGCAAAGGGCGGCGTGTGTTTCAGGGCAATAATCTTTACAGCAAGGGCGCGTGTTATGCCATGGCGGAGCGGCTCTCGCCCAGCGAAGTGGGGAAATCTCATATTTTTCTGGGAGAGGATAAACTCAAGTCCAATATCGGGATGAATATTCTGAACCGGGGACAGGAAGTCTATTATGCGCTGCTGGACGCGGGCGTCAACTGGTATGAGGCCAAGCATCGGTTTGAGTTCTACATTCGCGGCGGCAGCGAGTTGGAGCTGCAGATCATATCCCTGATCGGCGGAGAGCGCCGGACGGAGCGGATCACCTTGGAGGATCTGCTGCCGGGGATGAGCAGGATGCGGGCAAAGCTGTTTCTGGAGGGCGAGAAATCGCTGGTGGTGGAGATCGAGGATCTGGGGTTCGGGAATTTCCGACCCGCCACGAATCAGGTGTGGCGCAGGCAGATACAACTGTGAGAAATGCAAAAGGACATTACGGGGAGAGATAAAATGCGGGTCAGTTTATGCGTAGGAGAATATGCGGCGGCGCCATATTATATTGCGGGGCTGGAAGTGCCTGTCTGTTCCATGGAGGAACTTTCCTTCTGTCTGCGGGAAAACGCGTTTTTGCTGGACATGACGTTAATGCGGGATGAGCTGGCGGAATGGATTGAAAGAGAGTGCGGTCTTAGCCAGCTTGCGGGGCAGCTGCATGATTTGATTCACAAACAGGGATCGCTCAGCGCCTTTGTGGCGGCGATTTTGAATTACACGGGATTCTATGACGCCGCGGAGATCGGCGAGGTGGAGCAGGTACTCAGACAGGGTGCGGGGCTGTCGAGCATCGAGAGGCGCAAGGGGCAGCTGGACTATCTGGTGCGCAAGAAGAAATTTACGGCGGCTCTCAGGGGCTATGACAGTCTTCTGGCGAAGTGGAGCGAGATGGAGCTTGCGGGCGGGGAACTTCCCGCGGCGAAGGTAAAGGCCGCCATCCTGCACAACAAAGGAGTGGCGATGGTCGGCATGATGCTCTACGGCTCCGCGGCGGCGTGTTTTCAAGAGGCCTACGAGACGGATGGGGAACTGCCCCATTACCGGGCGTATCTCGCGGCGAAGCGCATGGAGCTGGATGAGAGCGCGTATATCTCGTTTGCCGCGGAGCAGACGATCGGATATGAACATACGCTGGAACTGGAGAAACGGATGGAGCGGCTGACGGAGGACTGGCGGCTGCAGCCGGAATTTCAGGAACTGCTGACGATCCGAGAGTGCCGCGCGGGCGGGGACAGGCGGCGCTATTATGAAGGGATCGAGGAAGTGATCAGGACTTTGAAGAGCGGTTACCGCAGCAGCGTGGGCGAATAAAGGACACAGGCGGCGCGTTCTCCATAAGGAACGGCAGCATGGGGGTATCGGTATGGGATTTTGGAAAAAATTATTCCGCTTCGGAGCCGGGCGGAATCAGGAGCAGCAGGAATCTGACTGGGAGGAGATCGTCTACGATCACACGGAGGTGGATTTCCACGATGAGGAACAGCGGAGCAGATATGTCACGAACTGTCTGGAACAGATTGCGGAGGCGGTCAAGGAGATCGGCTATCTAAACGGCGAGTACGGGCTTGTGACCGCCTATCTGACGGATATGGAGGAGATCGAGGCGCTGCCGGAGGAACCCAGACAGGAGCTGAATCAGGTGGCGGGCAGGCTGATGGCGCTGGAGCAGGAGCGGCAGCAGTATCTCGGCAGGAAGGATCGGATGCGCGACAGCGACTATTTCCGGATGCGCAAGCAGGAGAGCGAGGTAGAAGAGGGGATCGACAAGCTGAAGGAAGCCGAGAGGTACAACAAATTGGTGCGGTCGGATCTGCAGCGTCTGGACAGGGAGAGACATGCCTACGATTACAGGCGGACGGAGCTTTTCACGATGCAGGACAATCTCCGGGGAATGGCGGTGATCTTTATCTGCGCGCTGGCGGCCTGTCTGCTGATGCTGGCGGCTCTGCAGTTTGTGTTTGAGATGAATACTTATGTGGGCTATTTTATCGCGGTGCTGGCGGCGGCGGTGGCCGTCACGGTGGTGTGCGTGAAATACATCGACGCCGACAAGGAGATCGGGGCGGTGGAGCGGGCCATCAGCAGGCTGATCCAGCTGCAGAACAAGGTCAAGATCCGGTATGTGAACAATGAGAAGCTTCTGGAATATCTCTGCATCAAATATGAGACCAAGAGCGCGGCCGAGCTGGAGAAATGCTGGAAGAGCTATCAGGAGGAGAAGGAGGAGCGCAAGCAGTTTGCGGAGGCGGAAGCCAAGACGGACTATTACCAGAAGGAGCTGACAAGGCAGCTTGCACAGTTTCGGGTCAGCGATCCCGACCGCTGGATCAATCAGGTACACGCGCTTCTGGATCCGCGGGAGATGGTGGAGATACGTCATGAACTGATTGTGCGCAGACAGGCGCTCAGGCAGCAGCTCGACTATAACAACGGCGTGGCGCAGACCGCCCGCGACGAGATCATGAGCGTGGCGCGGGAGTATCCGCAGTACGGCATGGAGATCATGAACATGGTGGAGCGGTATGACAAAAATGTATAAATTGCCTATTGAGTTTTGGGCGCAAATGTGCTATCAGTAAGAAGAGTTATCTAGCAATGATGCAGCCGCCTGCGCGGCAGAATGTGAGGAAAACGACTATGCAGGAAATGAAGCCCGTCAAGGAGGGAAAAGTACGCGAGATTTATGACAACAAAGACAGCCTGATTATGGTTGCAACAGACCGTATCAGCTGTTTTGACGTGATTCTCAACAATACCGTCACAAAGAAAGGAACCGTCCTCACCCAGATTTCCAAATTCTGGTTTGACATGACGGAGGATATCATTCCCAATCATATGCTGTCCGTAGACGTGGCGGATATGCCTGAATTTTTCAGGCAGCCGCGGTTTGACGGGAACAGCATGATGTGCAGGAAGCTGACTATGCTGCCCGTCGAGTGTATCGTGCGCGGTTATATCACCGGAAGCGGCTGGGCGAGCTATCAGGAGAACGGGACGGTGTGCGGCATCCGCCTCCCCGAGGGGTTGAGAGAGTCCGACAAACTGCCGGAGCCGATCTATACGCCCTCCACCAAGGCCGAGATCGGTGACCATGATGAGAATATTTCTTATGAGCAGAGCGTGGCGTATCTGGAGAAGCGTTTCCCGGGCAGGGGGGAGGCATATGCTTCCAAGCTTCGCGACTATACCATTGCGCTGTATCAAAAGTGTGCGGATTATGCCTTGACCAAAGGCATTATCATCGCCGACACCAAGTTTGAGTTCGGGCTGGACGAGGAGGGCAATATTGTGCTGGGTGACGAGATGCTCACGCCCGACAGCTCCCGGTTCTGGCCGGCCGAAGGGTATGAGCCGGGACACGGACAGCCTTCTTTTGACAAGCAGTTTGCCAGAGACTGGCTCAAGGCCAACGAAGGCCATCAGTGGACGCTGCCGCAGGAGATCGTGGACAAGACCATCGCCAAGTATTTGCAGGCGTATGAGCTGCTCACGGGGCGGCCGCTGAACTGAGCGTAAACTTACGATCGAAATACCAAACAAAATCTGAAAAAGCTTTCCCGATACGGCAAAGGGGCTGTTACTGAGAGGTCAGTCTGCCCTGCTGTGGGTGGTTGGCCGGACGGTGGCGGCGCGATGCCGTGCGGGAGGACAATCACACCGGATGCGGCGCAGGAGGCACGCGTCCGGAACACGGGAAGGGATGAGAGGATGAAGGACGGACTTTACATGCAGAGCGAGCCGGAGGAGAAACTGCGGGAGGAATGCGGTGTTTTCGGCGCTTATGATTTTGAGGGCGGCGACGTGGCGTCCACGATATACTATGGCCTGCTTTCGCTGCAGCACAGGGGGCAGGAGAGCTGCGGCATCGCGGTCAGTGACACGGCGGGTCCTAAGGGAAAGGCGCTCTCCTCCAAGGATATGGGGCTTGTGAATGAGGCGTTCACACCGGAACATTTGGAGAAGCTGCGCGGGGACATCGGCGTTGGGCATGTGCGGTACTCCACGGCGGGAAGCTCCACGAGGGAGAATGCCCAGCCGCTGGTGTTAAATTATGTGAAGGGCGTCTTAGGGCTTGCCCACAACGGAAATCTTATCAACGCGCCGCAGCTTCGCAGAGAGCTGGAATACACCGGCGCAATCTTTCAGACCACCATCGATTCGGAGGTCATCGCCTATCATATCGCCAGAGAACGGCTTCACTCCCGATCGGTGGAGGAGGCGGTGGGGCGCGCCATGGGGAAGATTCAGGGCGCGTATTCTCTGGTCATCATGTCGCCCAGAAAGCTCATCGGCGCAAGGGATCCATTCGGTTTCAGGCCTTTATGCATCGGAAAACGCGGCAGCGTCTATCTGCTGGCCAGCGAGAGCTGCGCGCTGGACGCGGTGGGGGCTTCTTTTATACGGGATGTGCAGCCCGGGGAGATCGTGACCATTTCGCCGGAGAAGGGCATTGAGTCCGACACCTCTAGGATGCTTCCTAAGGCGCGCCACGCGCGATGTGTCTTTGAGTATATTTATTTTGCCAGACCGGACAGCGTTCTGGACGGAACGGGTGTGTATCATTCGCGGATCATGGCGGGGAAGTTTCTGGCCATGGATTCCCCGGCGGAGGCGGATCTTGTGGTGGGAGTGCCGGAGTCGGGCAACTGCGCGGCCATGGGATATTCCATGCAGTCCGGGATTCCCTACGGCATTGCGTTCATGAAAAATACCTATGTGGGGCGGACGTTTATAAAGCCCGGACAGAAAAGCCGGGAGAACAGCGTGCAGGTAAAGCTCAATCCCATCCGGGAGGCCGTGGAGGGAAAGCGGATTATCATGATCGACGACAGCATTGTGCGGGGTACCACTTCCGACCGTATCGTGGGGATGCTCCGGGAGGCGGGCGCGAGAGAGGTACATATGCGCGTCAGTTCGCCGCCTTTTCTCTGGCCCTGTTATTTCGGCACGGATGTGCCGGCGAGGGAGCAGCTGATCGCATACAATCATACCGTGCCGCAGATTGCGGAGATGATCGGCGCGGACAGTCTGGATTACCTGCGCATAGAGCGCTTGGAGGAGATCGTGAACGGGCTGGGAATCTGCAAGGGATGTTTTACCGGGCGTTATCCCTTGGAGCCGCCCACGGAGGATATCCGTGGAGAATTTGACCAATAAGTCCGGCGGGAGGAAGCGGTATGCAGATTAAGATCTGTGGACTCACGGATGTGAGAGAGGCGGAATATTTGAATCAAAACCGCGTGGATTATGCGGGGATCGTACTCTTTTATGAAAAGAGCAGGCGCAATATGGAGATCGGGGCGGCAGAGCGGATTCTGGAGGCTCTCTCTCCCGCAATCGGGCGGGTAGCCGTCATGGTGTCGCCCACCGCGGAGCAGGTGCGGCAGGCGGCGGACGCGGGATTTAACTATGTGCAGATTCACGGGGAACTGCGCCCCCAAGCGGCCAAGATCCTGCCTGTGTGGAAAGCTTTTCATGTGGCGGAGCAGGAACGCTTCTCCGAGTACCGGAACCGCCCGGAGATTGCCGGGTATGTGTTCGACGCGCAGGAGCCGGGGAGCGGGCGATGCTTTGACTGGGAGCCGTTAAAGAACCTGCCAAGAGACGGGAAACGCCTGATCCTTGCAGGAGGGCTGCGCCCGGAGAATGTGGCGGAGGCCATCGCGCGGGTGAGGCCGGACGTGGTGGACGTCTCCTCCGGGGTGGAAGCGCCGGGCGGCGGAAAGGATGCGGCGCTCATCGAAGCGTTTGTAAAACAGGCGAGAGGATGCCGGATGCAGGGGACGTCGCCGGAAGAGACGCGTCCGTTATGATGCGGGTGGCGGCGGAGCATTTTGATCTTGCGCAGATTTGTCAGTCCGGCCAGTGTTTTAGGATGAACCCAACAGCGGATAGGTGTTACCGTTTGATTGCGGGGAGACGCTGTCTGGGGCTGGAACAGCGCGGGGCGGAATGTCTCTTGGATTGCGATGAGGCGGAGTTTCATGCGTTTTGGGAGAATTATTTTGATCTGGCGGCGGACTACTGCGCTTATATCGCAGGAATCGCCCCGGAGGATGCGTATCTTCGGAAGGCGGCGGAATTTGGAGGGGGAATCCGGATTCTGCGGCAGGATTTGTGGGAGACGACAGTGTCTTTTCTGATTTCCCAGCAGAATCATATTGCGCGGATCCGCAGATGCATTGAAAATCTCTGCGGGAGTTACGGAGAGGCGTTAGAGGATAGAAGCGGCGGGAAGTATTATGCCTTTCCGGAGCCGGAGGCGCTGGCCGGTCTGGAGGAGGATGCGCTGAAAGCGTGTAATCTGGGGTATCGCAGCAAATATGTCGTCCGCGCCGCAAGGAGCGTGGCGGGCGGGGAATGCGATCTGGAGGCGCTTAGGCTTCTCCCGTACAGGCGGGCAAGGGAGGAACTTTTGAAATTGTATGGCGTGGGGGAGAAGGTGGCGGATTGCATCTGCCTTTTCGGACTGCATCATCTGGAGGCGTTTCCTGTGGACACCCATATCAGTCAGGCGCTGCACAGGCATTACAGGCGCGGCTTTCCCATGGGGCGTTATCGGGGGTATCAAGGCGTATTACAGCAGTATATTTTTTATTATGAGCTGAAGGGGTGCGAAAAAGAGGACGATTGACGCGGGCGGACAGCTTGACTATTTGGGCGACATACGATACCATAAATATGTATGCTACGCTATGTCCCACCTGTGGGGACGGTTTGATGTTGCGGATGCAGGGATGCAGCCGCAAGGGATATTATATATAAGATATATAAAAGATACATAAAAGGAGACGGAAAATGAGTACAGACCGCTATCAAAGCCCTTTATCGGAGCGTTACGCCAGCAAGGAGATGCAGTATATTTTTTCTCCGGACATGAAATTCCGCACTTGGAGGAGGCTCTGGATTGCCCTTGCCGAGACACAGAAGGAGCTGGGACTGTCCCAGAACGGTAGGCCGGTGATCTCCGATGAGCAGATTGCGGAGCTGAAAGCCCATGCGGAGGATATCAATTACGAGGTGGCAAAGGCCAGAGAGAAAGAAGTGCGCCATGACGTCATGAGCCATGTGTATGCCTACGGGCAGCAATGTCCCAAGGCGGCGGGCATCATCCATCTGGGCGCAACTTCCTGCTATGTGGGGGACAATACGGACATCATCGTGATGACGGAAGCCCTGAAACTGGTGAAGAAAAAACTGGTGAACGTGATGAAGGAGCTGGCGGATTTTGCGGATCAATATAAGGCGCAGCCCACGCTGGCATTCACCCATTTCCAGCCGGCTCAGCCCACCACCGTGGGCAAGCGGGCGACTTTGTGGCTGCAGGAGTTTTGTCTGGATCTGGAGGATCTGGATCATGTACTCTCCGGCATGAAGCTGCTCGGCTCCAAGGGAACCACCGGCACACAGGCGTCGTTTCTGGAGCTTTTTGACGGCGATCACGAGCTGGTGGACAAAATAGATCCCATGATCGCGGCCAAGATGGGCTTTCGGGAGTGTTATCCCGTGTCGGGACAGACTTATTCCAGAAAGGTGGACACCCGGGTGGCCAACGTGCTGGCGGGCATTGCGGCCAGCGCGCACAAGATGAGCAACGACATCCGTCTGCTCCAGCATTTGAAGGAAGTGGAGGAGCCTTTTGAGAAGAGCCAGATCGGATCCTCCGCCATGGCATACAAGCGCAATCCCATGAGAAGCGAGCGCATCGCTTCGCTGTCCAGATATGTGATGATTGACGCTCTAAACCCCGCAATTACCTCCGCGACCCAGTGGTTTGAGAGAACCTTGGATGATTCCGCCAACAAGCGGCTGTCCATTCCAGAGGGCTTTCTGGCCATCGACGGGATTCTGGATCTGTGCCTGAATGTGGTGGACGGGCTGGTGGTGTATCCCAAAGTGATCGAGAAACGGCTGATGAGCGAGCTGCCCTTTATGGCGACGGAGAATATTATGATGGATGCGGTGAAGCGGGGCGGCAACCGGCAGGAGCTGCACGAGCGCATCCGGGAGCTGTCGATGGAGGCGGGACGCAATGTGAAGGCGGAGGGAAAGGACAACAATCTGCTGGAACTGATCGCCGCGGATCCGGCCTTCAATATGACGCTGGAAGAGCTGCAGGAGTGCATGGAGCCTTCCCGGTATGTGGGACGTTCCCAAGAGCAGGTGAAGGCCTTTCTGGAGAAGGTCATCACCCCCATTTTGGAAGAAAATAAAGAGCTTTTGGGCGTGAAGGCGGAGATTACCGTGTAGCGGATATCCTGCGGCGGATGGCCTGCCAAGGAGCAGAGGCGTCTGCAAAGAGGGCGGGATCAAAATTCACAAAAATAGGATCAGATAAACGAAATCGGAAAGGTACAGGTGACATCATGGGAGGATTTTTTGGAGTTGCAGCCAAGGAAGACTGTGTCTTCGACCTGTTTTTTGGCACGGATTATCATTCGCATCTGGGGACGCGCCGGGCGGGAATGGCGGTCTATGACAGTGCCAAGGGATACGACAGGGCCATTCACAATATTGAGAACGCTCCGTTTCGGACCAAGTTTGACAAGGACGTCAATTCTATGAAAGGGCATCTGGGAATCGGCTGTATTTCCGACTATGAGCCGCAGCCTTTGATTGTGCGTTCCCATCACGGAACCTACGCCATCGCCACGGTGGGGAAGGTCAACAACACGGAGAAGATTCTGGAGGAGCTGTTCGCCAAGAGCCATTCCCATTTTCTGGAGATGAGCGGCGGGGACATCAACACCACGGAGCTTGTGGCCGCCATCGTCAACCAGCGGGACAATCTGGTGGAGGGAATCCGGTACGCACAGGAACTGATAGAGGGTTCCATGACCATGCTGATCATGACGCCCAAGGGCATTTATGCGGCCAGAGACCGGCTGGGGCGGACGCCTGTCATCATCGGAAAGAAAGCGGACGCTTACTGCGTGTCCTTTGAAAGTTTTGCCTATCTGAATCTGGGCTATGCGGACGAGAGAGAGCTGGGACCCGGCGAGATTGCGGTAGTGACGCCGGAGGGCGTCAAGACGCTGGTCAATCCCGGCAAAGATATGAAGATCTGTACGTTTTTATGGGTCTATTACGGCTATCCGTCTTCCTCCTACGAGGGAATCAGCGTGGAGAAGATGCGCTATAACTGCGGCGCGCTGCTGGCGAAGCGGGATACGGCGCAGCCGGACATTGTGGCCGGCGTGCCGGATTCGGGAACGGCTCATGCCATCGGCTACGCGAATCAGTCCGGAATTCCTTTTTCCCGGCCTTTTATCAAATATACGCCCACTTGGCCCCGTTCTTTCATGCCGACGATTCAGACGCAGCGCAATCTGATTGCCAAGATGAAACTGATTCCGGTACACGATTTGATTCAGGACAAGAGCCTGCTTTTGATAGACGATTCCATCGTGCGCGGCACACAGCTTAGGGAGACCACGGAATTCCTGTACCAGAGCGGCGCGAAGGAAGTCCATATCCGTCCGGCCTGTCCGCCGCTTTTGTACGGCTGCAAATATCTGAATTTCTCCCGGTCTTCCTCGGAGATGGATTTGATCGCCCGGAGGGTACTCAAGGAGATCGAGAAAGAGGACAAGACCATCGATCTGAAAGCCTATGTGGATCCGGATACGCCGGAGTACGGCGACATGGTGGAACGCATCGGCAGACAGTTGAATTTCACCAGCCTGCGGTTCAACCGGCTGGATGATATGATCGAGGCCGTGGGGCTTGGCAGGGAGAAACTCTGTACTTACTGCTGGGACGGCAGGGAATGAGGGGACGCGCTGTCGTCCGAGAAAAATGCTGCCGGGAGCGTCATAAATCGAGCTTATAATACACATAATACATATTGATTTTACTTATGATGGCAAGTATGCTATGATAGATGACGGATCAATAGATGCCTGTCCCGCAGGGTGTGGCTGTTCGGCGGATGCCTGTGCGGGCGGGGCGGCAGGAAACGGAGGAGACCATGGTTAAGGCAGTAGTGGGCGCCAATTGGGGCGACGAGGGAAAAGGCAAGATTACGGATATGATGGCGGAGAAGGCGGATATTGTCGTGCGCTTTCAGGGAGGCGCCAACGCGGGGCATACCATTGTGAACGATTACGGGAAGTTTGCGCTTCACACGCTGCCCTCGGGCGTGTTTTACGGCCATACCACCAGCGTCATCGGAAACGGCGTGGCACTGAATATTCCTATTTTGATGGACGAAATTAAGTCTATCACCGATCGGAACGTGCCGATGCCCAAGATTCTGGTGTCTGACCGGGCGCAGATCGTGATGCCCTATCATATCTTGTTCGATCAGTATGAGGAGGAGCGGCTGGGCGGCAAGTCTTTCGGTTCCACGAAGTCCGGTATTGCGCCCTTTTATTCCGACAAATACGCCAAGACCGGCTTTCAGGTCAGCGAGCTGTTTGACGAGGAGCGGCTGGCGGAAAAAGTGGAGCGCGTGTGCGAGACGAAGAACGTGCTTCTGGAGCATCTCTATCACAAGCCTGCCGTCGATGCGAAGGAACTGCTGGATACCTTGAAAACATACCGGGAGATGATCGCGCCCTATGTGTGCGATGTGTCCTCGTTTCTGGATCGTGCGCTCAAGGAGGGCAAGACCATTCTGCTGGAGGGGCAGCTTGGAACGTTAAAGGATCCCGACCACGGAATCTATCCCATGGTGACGTCCTCCTCCACCTTGGCGGCCTACGGCGCTATCGGGGCGGGGCTGCCGCCCTATGAGATCAAGCAGATCGTCACGGTCTGCAAGGCTTACTCCTCCGCAGTGGGCGCGGGAGCATTCGTGTCCGAGATCTTTGGGGATGAGGCGGACGAACTCAGGCGCAGGGGCGGTGACGGCGGCGAATACGGCGCTACCACCGGAAGACCCCGAAGAATGGGCTGGTTTGACTGCGTGGCGTCCAAGTATGGCTGCCGTCTGCAGGGAACCACGGACGTGGCGTTCACGGTGCTGGACGTGCTGGGCTATCTGGACGAGATTCCCGTGTGCGTGGGGTATGAGATCGACGGGGAAGTGACCAAAGAGTTCCCGGTGACGGCGAAGCTTGAGAAGGCAAAGCCCGTGCTGCAGGCGCTTCCCGGCTGGAAATGTGAGATCCGCGGCGTCAAAAAATATGAGGAGCTGCCGGAGAACTGCCGCCGCTATGTGGAGTTTATCGAGGAGCAGATCGGATATCCCATCACCATGGTGAGCAACGGACCCGGCAGAAGCGATATCATCTACCGGGAGAGTCCGCTGGCCAAATAGGGCGGACGGGAGCCTATGATCGACAATCTGGAATATTTTAAAGTGTTTTATTATGTGGCGAAGGCCGGAAGCGTGACGGGAGCCGCAAGGGAACTTGCGGTCTCGCAGCCGGCCGTGAGCCAGGCCATCAGGCAGTTGGAATCACAGCTTGGCGCCAGCCTTTTCTGGCGGGCAGCCAAGGGCGTGCGGCTTACGCGGGAGGGACAACTGCTTTTTTCTTATGTGGAAAAAGGATACGAGCAGATGGAGCTGGGATTGGAGAAGCTGCTTCGGCTCCAGAATATGGAGGGCGGGGAGATCCGCATCGGAGCCAGCGACATGACCCTGCAATATTTTCTGCTCCCCTATCTGGAGCGTTTTCACGAGGCTTATCCGGACATTAAGATCGCGGTGACCAATGCGCCGACTCCGGAGACGCTGGCCTTTCTGGCGGAAGGGAAAATTGATTTCGGCGTGGTGAGTACGCCTTTCGGGGGAGAAAAGGGGCTGGAGGCCGTGCCTGTGCGGGAGATCGAGGATGTGTTCGTGGGGGGAAGGCGGTTTATCGCTTACAAGAACCGGACTTTGGACTTGCAGGAGCTGGAGCGTCTGCCCATGATCTGTCTGGAGAAAAATACCAGCACGAGGAGCCGGATGGACGAGTTCCTTTTGCAAAACGGCGTGCGTATGCAGCCGGAGTTTGAGCTGGCCACCAGCGATATGATCGTGCAGTTTGCCCTGCGGAGTCTGGGCGTGGGATGTGTGGTGCGGGATTTTGCGGCAGAGTATCTGGAGTCGGGCGTGCTGTTCGCTCTGCGCTTTAACCAGATTCTTCCCAAGCGGGAGATCTGCGTGGTGCGTTCCGCCAGAATGCCGCTGTCCGTGGCGGCGGGCAGGTTGTGGGCGGATGTGACGGAGGGCGGTGGAATGGGAGGCGTCAAATGATTCGCAATATTGTTTTTGATATCGGCAATGTGCTGACGGATTTTTGCTGGAAGGAATTTCTGCGCGGAAAGGGATTCGACGACGAAATGATTCGGAGGATTGGGCGGGCCTCCGTGGAGAGTCCCGTCTGGAGGGAATTTGACCGGGGAACATGGTCCGAGGAGGAGCTGATGCGCGCCTTTGTGGCGAACGACCCGGAGATTGAGCGGGAACTTCACGAAGCCTACGACGACGTCCGGGGCATGGTGACGGCCAGAGCGTATGCAATTCCCTGGGTGCGGGAGCTGAAGGCGAGAGGATACCGGGTTTTTTACCTGTCCAATTTTGCGAAAAAGGCGGAGGAGGAATGTGCCGACGCGCTGGCGTTCCTGCCGGATATGGACGGCGGGATCCTCTCTTGGCGGGACGGGCTGATCAAGCCGGATCCGGAGATTTACCGTCTGCTGCTGAAACGGTATGGCCTGAAAGCGCAGGAGTGCGTGTTTGTGGACGATCTGCCCGAGAACGTGGCGGGCGCGGTGGCGCAGGGATTCCATGGGATTGTGTTTGAGAGCAGAGAGCAGACGGAGGAAGCGCTGAGAAAGCTCGCCCCGGAGAGAGCCTAAAATCCGTGAAGCGTTCCGGCTAGGATTGGGATTTTGTCCGGCCGGATGCGGCATCCTCTGCCCGGTCAGGGTCGCCGATGGTTTTCCCGCCCGTGATCCTGCCGTACATCCAGCTGTAGAGGAAGATGATGATCGGGATGACCAGCGTGCCGCACAGGCTCATGGCGAAGAACTTCCCGGAGGCCGAGTTGTCCGCCACCGCAAGAATGAGCGTCAGGACATATAAAAGAACCAGAAGGACGACGCCGGCCATGGCGACGATTTGTCTGGAAGTGATTTTGGATTTGGAATGTTTCTTGTTTTCTTTTTCGAGCTGTTCTTCAGGATGTTTTTCCGTGTTTGGCATGAGAACTCCTTCATCCGCCTAAGAGGCGGTCTGCGTGGTTGGTGTTGTGTCATTCATCATATCATTTTTTGGCAGGATTGACAACAAAATCAGATCACAATATTGTTTTTTGACAAAATCTGTTATATACTTAGCCTGTATCACTTTGTTGAAAATACAGAATAAGGACGGTATTGAGTATGGCTTTATTGGAACAATGGCGCGCGGTCGCATACAACGAGAACACGGACAGGAACAGGCTGCAGCAGCTCTGGGCCGCCTATTTTCAAGAGGAGAAGGAGATCTACGCACAGCTGCTCAAGAATCCGGACGAGACGGTGTCCGGCACGGTGAAAGAGCTGGCGGAGAAGTACGGCGTGAACATCATGACCATGACCGGATTTCTGGACGGTATCAACGACAGCTTAAAGGAGCCGAATCCCATCGAGGAGATGGAGGAGGACACACCGGTTCAGCTCGGCTTTGACAAGGAGAAGCTGTATAAGAACATGGTGGCCGCCGAGGCGGACTGGCTTTACGGGCTGGAGGAGTGGAAGGCAATCTATGACGAGGAGACCTTGAAGGCTCTCTACAAGGAACAGAAATCTTCCACCACCGTCGTGAAGGGCGAGAAGGTGTATCCCAATGATCCCTGCCCCTGCGGCAGCGGCAAGAAGTACAAGAAATGCTGCGGGAAGCGGTAACTGCCGCACCGCGCGGATCCGCAGGGAATCAGGACGCAAATGACAAAGCATAGAGGAGCAGATCAGTGAATATAGCATCTTTCATAATGCCCAAGGCAGAAGTCTCTTATCTGCGCGATGGCATGACCCTCCGGCAGGGATTGGAAAGGCTCAAACACAGCGGCTTTACCGCGGTACCCGTAATTGATGCGGAGGACCGCTATGTGGGAGTGGTCAGCGAGGGAGATTTTCTCTGGAATATTCTGGCGCACAACGAGCAGCTGGAGAACGTGACCATGAAGCAGGTGGAGCATATGACGCTCCGGGAGATCATCCAGAGCGGCAAGGTGCGGCCGGTATGCATTGACACGAACATGGAGCAGCTTCTGGGGCAGGCGCAGCTGCAGAATTTCGTGCCTGTCGTGGATGACCGGAATGTGTTTATCGGCCTTGTCACCAGAAGCGAGATTATCAAATATGTGGTGAGGAAACAATTGGACGCCGCCAGATGACGGCTGCGCAAATCTATGAGAGGTATATTTTATGAAAAAACTGGAAGAATATGTGAGAAGCATTCCGGATTTTCCGGAGAAGGGAATTATTTTCCGCGATGTGACAAGCGTCCTGCAGGACGCGGAGGGACTGCATCTGGCCATTGATACCATGCAGGAACTGGTGAAGGATCTGGAGTATGACGTGGTGGCGGGGCCGGAATCCCGGGGATTTATCTTCGGAACGCCCATTGCATATAATAACAGAAAACCGTTCGTGCTGATCCGCAAGAAGGGAAAACTTCCCTGTGAGACGGTGGAGAAAACCTATGATCTGGAGTACGGACAGGCCACAATCGAGATGCACAAGGACAGTATCGTACCCGGGCAGAGAGTTCTGATCGTGGACGATCTGATCGCCACAGGGGGAACCACGGAGGCGATGGTTCAGCTGGTGGAATCTCTCGGCGGAGTCGTGGTGGGCGTGGTCGTGCTGATGGAGCTGGCGGGCTTGAAGGGCCGCGAGAGACTGAACGGATATCGTCTGGATTCTGCCATCTGCTATCCGGGAAAGTAGGAAATCCGACACAAATTACAGGAGGGAATCAGTCAGCTGGGAGCCGTTATGACAGAAGAAAAGAGCGCAGTGATTTTTGAGGATGGAAGACTGAATAAAGCGGAAGAATTTGTGACCCCTGAGGCGCTGTACCAGAGGCTTATCAGTCATGTGCGCAAATACCACCCCAGCGACGATATCTCCATGATTGCCAAGGCTTACGAGACCGCCAGCGAGGCGCACAAAGACCAGCTGCGCAAATCGGGGGAGCCGTATATTATCCATCCGCTGAACGTGGCGATTATACTGGCGGATCTGGAGCTGGACAAAGAGACCATCGTGGCGGGCATTCTCCATGACGTGGTGGAGGACACCGTGATGACGGAGGAGGATCTGGAGCGGGAGTTCGGCCACGACGTGGCGCTTCTGGTGGACGGCGTCACAAAGCTGGAGAAAATTCCGCTTTCCGCGGGGGAGAACCAGCCGGATATCAAGCTGGAACTACAGGCGGAGAACCTCCGCAAAATGTTCCTCGCCATGGCAAAGGATATCCGCGTCATCCTGATCAAGCTGGCAGACAGACTGCACAATATGCGGACGCTGCGCTATCAGAAGCCCGAGAGCCAGAAGCGCATCGCCAGAGAGACGCTGGAGATCTACTGTCCCATCGCCCAAAGGCTGGGCATCAGCAAGATCAAGACGGAGCTGGACGATCTGTCCCTGAAATATCTGGAGCCGGAAGTCTATTATGATCTGGTGGACAAAATCGCCGTGCGCAAGAGCGTGCGGGAGTCCTATATTCAGAGCATTGTGGACGAGGTGGGCGAGCATGTCAAGCACGCCGGCATCCGAGCCAAGGTGGACGGCCGCGTCAAGCACTTTTTCAGTATTTATAAAAAGATGAAGAACCAGAATAAGACGCTGGATCAGATCTATGATCTGTTCGCCGTGCGCATCATCGTGGACACGGTGAAGGACTGCTATGCGGCGCTGGGCGTGATTCATGAGATGTACAAGCCGATTCCCGGGCGTTTTAAGGACTATATCGCCATGCCCAAGGCGAATATGTACCAGTCTCTGCACACCACTTTGATCGGGAGCAACGGACAGCCCTTCGAGGTGCAGATCCGCACTTTTGAGATGCACAAGGCGGCCGAGTACGGAATTGCCGCCCATTGGAAATACAAAGAGGCGTCCGACGGCAAAAAGGTGGAGGGGCAGGAGGAGAAAAAGCTGGTCTGGCTCCGCCAGATTCTGGAATGGCAGCGGGATATGTCCGACAACAAGGAATTCCTGAATCTGTTGAAAAACGATCTGGATTTGTTCTCCGACAATGTGTATTGCTTTACGCCCACGGGCGAGGTGAAAAACCTTCCCGCCGGTTCCACCCCCATCGACTTTGCCTACAGCATCCATTCCGCGGTGGGAAACAAGATGGTGGGCGCCAGAGTGAACGGGAAGCTTGTGTCCATTGATTACGAGATTCACAACGGGGATCGTATCGAGGTCATCACCTCCCAGAATGCCAAAGGTCCCAGCAGAGACTGGCTGAACGTGGTCAAGAGTACACAGGCCAAGAATAAGATCAACCAGTGGTTCAAAAATGAGCTGAAAGAGGACAATGTGGCCAAGGGCAAAGAGCTTCTGGCCGCGTACTGCAAGACCAAGGGAGTCAACACCTCCAACATTATGAAGCAGGAATACATGGATGTGATTCTGCACAAATACGGTTTCAGGGATTGGGACAGCGTGCTGGCCGCCGTGGGACACGGCGCTCTGAAGGAAGGCCAGATCATCAATAAAATGCAGGAACTCTACGACCGGGAGCATAGGCGGACGCTCACCAACGAGGAGGTGCTGCACAGCATTGCGGAGGTTGCGGCCGCAAGCGCCAACCGCCCTGCGCAGATGCGCTCCAAAGGCGGAATCGTGGTGCGGGGAATTGCAGATTTGTCCGTGCGGTTTTCCAAATGCTGTTCTCCCGTGCCGGGGGACGAGATTGTGGGATTTGTCACCAGAGGCCGGGGAATATCGGTTCACCGGACGGATTGTATCAATATTTTGAATCTTCCGGAGATTGAGCGGGCCAGACTCTTGGAGGCGGAGTGGCATATGCCCGATCATGCGGCGGCGGAGAAATTCGAGGCGGAGATCCGGATTTTTGCCAACGACCGGAGCGGACTGCTGGCGGATATCACCAAGGTCATGACGGAGAAAAACATCAATATTCTGTCGCTGAACACCCGCACCAGCAAGCAGGGGCAGGCCACGCTGCAGATTATGTTCGAGACCAGCGGCAGGGAGGAATTGAGCCGGATTATCGAGAAGATCCGGGCGATCGAGAGTGTGATCGACATTGAGAGAACTTCGAGCTGACAGACAGGAGCGGATATGGGAGAGTTGAAGATCGGACGGATGGTGCTGGGCGTATGCGGCACCAACACTTATTTTTTATACCGGGCGGGCGCGGAGGAATGTCTTGTGGTAGATCCCGCGGACTATGGCAGACAGATCTATGCGAATCTGCGCAAGAACGGACTGCGGGTGGCGGGGATCCTGTTGACCCACGGGCATTTTGACCATATCTGGGGCGTGGAAGCGCTGAAGGCCGCGGCCAACGAGGTGGCGGAGCATCACGGCTATGAGCCGGTGCTGGTCTATGCCTGTGAGGCGGAGCGGGCGCTTCTTGGGGATGTGCGGCTGAATGTGTCCGAGAGCGCGGGAAGAGCCTGTGCCGTGGAGGCGGACGTCTATGTGAAGGACGGCGATACCGTGGAGATCGCGGGCATTGGCTGTCAGGTGATCGCCACGCCCGGCCACACGGAGGGCGGGTGCTGTTATTATTTTGAGGAGGCGGGATTCTGCGTCTGCGGCGACACGATTTTTCAGGAGTCGGTGGGCAGAACCGATCTGCCAACGGGCAGTCTCTCCACGCTTGTGCGCTCCATCCGGGAGAAGCTGTTTGTCCTGCCTAAGGAGACGAAGCTCTATCCGGGACACGGGGATGACACCACCGTGGCGCATGAGAGACAATACAATCCCTTCTTGGGGTAAAATGACGCCTGAAAGGGGTTCGTCCGGAGAACAGGGTGGAAGATGCTTGTCATTGAATTAAACAGAGCCAATTATGAATATGACGTCAACGCCCTTGTGCGGGCGTTTTATCCCGGCGAGGCGGTGACAATCCTGACGCCCGAGAGTACGCCCGGGAGGAGGAGTCAGACCGCACAGGAGCGGGAGCGCCGCAGACAGGCGGAGGAGAGGATTCTGGAGCTGACGGTTGAACTGCAGGCGGCAGGCGCGCAGGTGTGCATAGGAGATCAGGCATACGGCTGGGAGAGTGCGTCCGGGGAGGAGTACAAGCACGGGTTCAAGCGTTTTCTGTATCGTACCTTGCGGGAATACACGGGACGCACACTGCCCTGGGGGAGCCTCACGGGGATCCGTCCCACCAAGATTGCCTGCGGTATGCTGGAGGCTGGGCAGGACGAGCAGGAGGTGCTGCGTACCTTTACGGAAACCTATGAGGTGAGCCGGGAGAAAGCCATGCTTGGTCTGGAGATTGCCAAGCGGGAGCTTGAGATTTTAAAAGAGGTGCATTATGAACAGGGGTACAGTCTCTACATAGGGATTCCTTTCTGTCCGACTACCTGTCTGTACTGTTCGTTCACATCTTTCCCCATCGGAGGATACCGGAAGCAGGTGGACGCTTATATCGACTGCCTGATCCGGGAGATGGATTTTGTGGCGGAGCAGATGTCCGGCAGGATTCTGGACAGCGTCTATATCGGCGGGGGAACGCCTACCACGCTGGAGCCGGAACAGCTTGACAGGCTGTTGGCGGCGCTGCGGGAGCGGTTTGATTTCTCGTCCGTCCAAGAATTTACGGTGGAGGCGGGGCGGGCGGACAGCATCACGGAGGAGAAACTGCGGGTGCTGTTCGGGCATCAAGTGGGCAGGATTTCCGTCAATCCCCAGACCATGAAGCAGGAGACTTTGGACATCATTGGCAGAAAGGCCACCGTGGAGCAGGTGGTCGAGGCGTTCCGGCTGGCCAGAACCGTGGGTTTCACCAATATCAACATGGATTTGATTCTGGGGCTTCCCGGCGAGTCGGAGGCGGATGTGCGGCACACCATAGAGTCCGTCGCGGAGCTTGCGCCGGACAGCTTGACGGTGCATTCTCTGGCGGTGAAGCGGGCTTCCAGCTTGAGCCAATGGATTCGGGAGAACGGGGTGGATGCGCTCCGCAACACGGACGAAACCATGGCCGTCGCGGCGGAAGGGGCAAAGCGCATGGGCATGGCGCCGTATTATCTCTACAGGCAGAAGAACATGTCCGGCAATTTTGAGAATGTGGGGTATGCGAAACCCGGGAAATACGGGCTGTATAATATTTTGATTATGGAGGAGAAGCAGACCATCGTGGCGTTAGGAGCGGGAAGCATCACCAAGGCGGTGTGGCCGGACGGGCGCATCGAGCGGTGCGAGAACGTGAAGGATGTTGCGGGGTATATTGCGAGGATTGAGGAAATGATAGAAAGGAAACGCATGTTGCTGGGGGATTGACCGTTGGTTTATCCATTCGGTAATGAAGCGTTAATCTATAAAAGGAGGACGATTTCATGGAAAAGGCAAAGGTTTATTTTACGAAGGAGATTACCCCCGAGGCGGTGATCCGTCTGTATGAGGTTTTGAATGCGCCGCTCTCCGGCAGGGTGGCGGTAAAGGTACATTCCGGCGAGGTGGGCAATCAGAATTTTATCCGCCCCCCTTTCTGGAAGCCTGTGATCGACAAGGTGCAGGGTACCATCGTGGAGTGCAACACCGCCTATGAGGGCAAGCGCAACACCACCAAGGATCACTGGGAGACGATGAAGCTGCACGGCTGGACGGATGTGGCCAAAGTGGACATCATGGACGAGGACGGCGAGATGGAACTTGCGGTGGACGGAGGCCGGCAGCTTTCCGTCAATTATGTGGGGAGTCATCTTGCCAATTATGATTCCATGCTGGTACTCACTCATTTTAAGGGACATCCTATGGGGGGCTTTGGTGGCGCGCTGAAGAATATTTCCATCGGTATTGCATCTTCCCACGGCAAAGCCTATATCCACGGGGCGGGCGACGAGGAGAAAATCTGGTCCTCCAAGCAGGATGACTTTCTGGAGTCCATGGCGGATGCGGCGAAGTCCGTGGTAAAATACTTCGACGGCAGGATGGTCTTTATCAACGCTATGTGCAATATGTCCGTGGACTGCGACTGCTGTGCGGTGGCGGAAGATCCCGAGATCGGAGATATCGGTCTGCTGGCCAGTCTGGATCCCGTTGCGCTGGATCAGGCCTGCGTGGATTTGGTGTATGCGTCCAAAGATCCGGGCAAGGCGCATCTGATTGAGCGCATGGAGTCCAAAAACGGCATTCATATCGTGGAGACTGCGGCGCAGCTGGGATTCGGCAGCAGGGAGTACGAGCTGATTGAGGCCTGACAGACGGCGGTCTGACAGACTGAAGTCTGTCAGAATGCGGAGGATTTCAGAAAATACGGCGGAAAGGTGAAAAGAGGAATGGCATTGAGCAAAAAGCCCACAACGGGCATGAAGGATATTCTGCCGCAGGAGATGCGGATCAGGGATTATGTCATGAGCGTCATCAAGGATACCTACGGCAGGTTTGGCTTTATTTCCATCGAGACGCCCTGTGTGGAGAATCTGGCCAATCTGACGAACAAGCAGGGCGGTGACAATGAAAAACTGATCTTCAAGATTTTAAAGCGGGGGGAGAAACTGAATTTGGATACGGCGGAGACGGAGGCGGACGTGGCGGATCTGGGGCTGCGGTATGACCTGACCGTGCCGCTGGTGCGCTTTTATTCCAACAATGCCTCCTCCCTTCCCGCGCCTTTCAAAGCGCTGCAGATGGGCAGCGTATGGCGGGCGGACAAGCCCCAGAGAGGGCGGTACCGCCAGTTTATGCAATGTGATATCGACATCTTGGGCGAGCCGTCCAATCTGGCGGAGATTGAGCTGATTCTGGCCACCAGCACCACGCTGACGCGGCTGGGCTTTCGGAATTTCAGGATCCGCATCAACGACAGGCGGATTCTGAAAGCCATGGCCGCCTATGCGGGATTTGAGGAGGAGAGCTATGACAGCGTGTTCATCACGCTGGATAAGATGGACAAGATTGGCAGGGACGGCGTGAAGGCGGAGCTTGTGCAGAACGGTTTCGGCGAGGAAGCGTGCGGGAAATATCTGGAACTCTTCGAGGCCGTGGAGGCGGCGCAGGACGGCGTGGCCTGTCTGATTGAGCGGCTGGGAGAACTGCTGGATGCGGAGGTCATGGATTCCTTTAGGGAGATCCTGTCCAGTGTGCGGGCCACGCAGTCAGACAGTTTTGAGCTGGTCTTTGACCCCACGCTGGTGCGGGGTATGAGCTATTACACGGGTACGATCTTCGAGGTGGCCATGCCGGAATTCGGCGGAAGCTGCGGCGGCGGCGGACGTTATGACAAGATGGTGGGGAAATTTACGGGCAGCGACGTTCCGGCCTGTGGATTTTCCATCGGGTTCGAGCGCATCGTCCTGCTTCTCATGGAGCGGGGATTTCAGGTGCCGGATCGCCCCAGACGGGTCGCTTATCTGGTGGAGAAGGGCGTGAGCGGAGAGGAATTGTGCAAAGTGATCGCTCAGGCGCAGAAGGCCAGAGAGGACGGCACACAGGTGCTGGTGGCTCGTATGAACAAAAATAAGAAGTTTCAGAAGGAACAGCTGGGGCAGGAAGGCTATGAGGAATTTGCGGAGTTTTACAGAGAGCCGCTGAAAAAATAAGCAGAATCGAGGAGAAAGACAATGGCTGAGTCAATGAAGGGATTAAAGCGCACGCACCGCTGCGGCGAGTTGAGCGCCGCCCATGCGGGCGAGACGGTCACCGTCATGGGATGGGTGCAGAAGCAGAGAAACAAAGGCGGTATCATTTTTGTGGATCTGCGAGACAGGGCGGGAATCCTGCAGGTGATTTTTGAGGAGAGCGACTGCGGGGCGGACAATTTTGCCAAGGCAGAGAAGCTGCGCAGCGAATTTGTGGTGGCGGTCACCGGAAAAGTGGCGAAGCGTGCGGGTGCGGTGAATGAGAATCTGGCGACAGGGGAGATCGAAATCCGCGCCGAAGGGCTGAGGATTCTCTCCGAGGCGGAGACGCCGCCGTTCCCCATTGAGGCTGATTCCAAGACCAAGGAAGAGCTGCGCCTCAAATACCGCTATCTGGATTTGAGAAGGCCGGATCTGCAGCGCAATCTGATGCTTCGCAGCAGGATTGCCACCGCCATACGGACATTCTTAAGCGAGGAGGGATTTCTGGAAATAGAGACCCCTATTTTGAACAAATCCACGCCGGAGGGGGCGAGGGACTATCTGGTTCCCAGCCGGATTCATCCGGGCTGTTTTTATGCGCTGCCGCAGTCTCCTCAGATTTTTAAGCAGCTTCTCATGTGTTCCGGCTATGACCGGTATTTTCAGATTGCCAAATGTTTCCGGGATGAGGATCTGCGCGCGGACAGGCAGCCTGAATTTACGCAGATCGATCTGGAGATGTCGTTTGTGGATGTGGACGACGTCATCGACGCCACCGAGCGCATGGTGGCGAAGGTGTGCAAAGACGCCATCGGGCTGGAGGTGGAGCTTCCCATGAAGCGGATGACTTGGCAGGAAGCCATGGATCGCTTTGGCTCCGACAAACCCGACACGCGTTTCGGCATGGAGCTTCAGGACGTCTCGGACATCGTGAAGGACTGCGGGTTCGGTGTGTTTACGTCCGCGCTGGCGGCCGGAGGCAGCGTGCGGGGCGTCAATGCGAAGGGGCAGGCTGAGATGCCCCGGAAAAAGATCGACGCGCTGGTGGAATTTGCAAAGGGATACGGCGCAAAGGGGCTGGCGTATCTGTCCGTGATGCCGGACGGAACCTACAAGTCCTCCTTTGCGAAATTTCTATCGGAGGAGGAGCTGAAAGCCCTTGTGGCGGCTATGGACGGAGAGCCGGGGGATCTGTTGTTCTTCGCGGCGGACAGATTAAAGATTGTGTATTCCGTGCTGGGAGCGCTCCGCTGTGAGCTGGCGCGCCAGCTGGAGTTGATTGACAATGACCGATTCGATTTCCTGTGGGTGACGGAGTTCCCGCAGTTTGAATGGAGCGATGAGGAGGAGCGTTATGTGGCCATGCATCATCCGTTCACCATGCCGATGGAGGAAGATCTTCCTATGCTTGATACCGATCCCGGCAGCGTGCGGGCGAAGGCCTACGATATCGTCTTAAACGGTGTGGAGCTGGGCGGCGGAAGCGTGAGAATCTTTCAGAGCGACGTGCAGGAGCGGATGTTTGAGGCATTGGGCTTTACGAAGGAGAAGGCGCATCAGCAGTTTGGATTCCTGCTGGACGCTTTCCGGTACGGTGTGCCGCCTCATGCGGGGCTGGCCATCGGACTGGACCGGTTTGTCATGCTGTTGGTCAAGGCGGACAATATCCGGGAGGTGATCGCGTTCCCCAAGGTGAAGGACGCTTCCTGTCTGATGTCGGAAGCGCCCGGCGAGGTCGATCCGGCGCAGCTTGAGGAGCTTTCGCTGGCCGTTGTCGGCGGGGAGCCGGAGGCGTAGACAGGAAGGCGCAGAGGGTCCTCAATAGAGATGAGATAGAGGTTGCAATATGAAGTGTTATCTGCTCTCGGTGGAGGAATTTGAGCAGGCTGTCGAGGCGGAGCGGCTCCGCGCGTCGGCGCTGGAGCGGCTGGACGCGCACCGTCTGGAGAAGGTCAGGCGGAGCCGGACGGGGACGGCGAGGAATCTTGCGCTGGGAGCGGGACTTGTGCTGCAGCTTGCGGTGCAGGAGGGGATGCGGCAGGAGCGGACGTCGGCTTGCGAAGTATCCCAATCCGCCAGAGGGTTCAAGGCTCCGGACGGCGCGGCCATACGGACGGCAAAGCTTCCGATCCTCACGGTGTCGGAGGCGCTGGAGCGGCTGGCCGGTCCCGTGCAGATTGCATACCGCTGCGGCGCGCAGGGGAAACCGGATTTTGCACAAGAAGATTGGCATTTTAATCTGTCTCATTCGGGGCGTTATGTCTGCTGTGTGCTGGATCGGGCGGAAGTGGGTGTGGATCTGCAGCAGATGCGGCCGTTTGCGGGCAGGAATCCCGGGGAGCGCTTTTTTGCGCCGAGGGAGCGGGAGCTGCTGGCCGCCTGTGAAGACGTGGCGGAGCGGGAGCTGCTCTTTTACCGGCTCTGGGTCAGGAAAGAGTCCTATGCCAAGCTCACGGGAGAAGGGATTGCGGCGGCGGTGGCGCGGGATGTGGCGGAACTGGAACGGGATGTGGTCTGGCAGACCTATGATCTGCCAGAAGGGTACTGTATGGCGGTATGCCGATATCGAAAGGCGGAGCGGTGCGTGCCGCCGGAACAGTGAGAACGGGGAAGCATCATATGTCCGGAATGAAGAAATTGTTGGTATATTTAAAAGACTATCGAAAAGAGTCCGTGCTGGCGCCGCTCTTTAAGCTCTTAGAGGCGTTCTTTGAACTGCTGGTTCCGCTGGTGATGGCGGGGATCATCGACAGGGGAATCGGGGAGACCGGAAGCGGGGACAGCGGCTATATTATCAAGATGGGACTCTGTCTGTTTGCGCTTGCGCTGGTGGGGCTTGCGGCTTCCGTCACGGCGCAGTTTTTTGCGGCCAAGGCGGCGGTGGGATTTGCGGCCAGACTTAGGCAGGCGCTGTTTCGGTTTATGCAGGATCTGGAGTTTGCGGATATCGACCTGCTGGGTACTTCCACCATGATCACGCGGATGACCAGCGACGTCAATCAGGTGCAGAACGGGGTGAATATGGTGCTGCGCCTGTTTCTGCGTTCGCCTATCATCGTCTTCGGGGCGATGATCATGGCGTTTACCATCGATGTAAAATGCGCCTTGGTGTTCGTGGTGGCGATTCCGCTGCTGGCAGTGGTCGTCATGGGGATTACTTTTTTTACGATTCCTTTATACAAAAAAGTACAGGCGGGACTGGATAGGGTGCTTTCTACCACCAGAGAAAATCTGACCGGTGTGCGCATCATCCGCGCCTTCCACAGGGAGGAGCAGGAGGAGGCGCAGTTTCATGAGGAGAATACCGCGCTGCTGCGTCTGCAGCAGTATGTGGGGCGGATCAGCGCCTGTATGAACCCCGTGACCTATGTGATCGTAAACGGCGCGGTCATCGTGCTGATTTACACCGGCGCGGTGCAGGTGGATCTGGGCAATTTGAGCCGCGGCGAGGTAGTGGCGATCCTCAATTACATGTCGCAGATTCTGGTGGAACTGGTGAAGCTGGCCAACCTCATCATCACCATCACAAAGGCGCTGGCCTGTGCCGACCGCGTGGCGGCGGTGTTTGAAACGGGCCCCCGGGACGTGTATGCGCGGCCGCAGAGCGGGCGTTCGGCGGAGGCGGGCGGGGAGGTTCCCTATCTGGAATTCGACCACGTCTCCCTCACCTACCCGGGCGCGGGTGCGGAGACTTTAAAAGATATTCATTTTGCGGTTCGGCGGGGCGAGACGGTGGGCGTTATCGGCGGTACGGGTTCCGGCAAGTCTTCCCTTGTCAATCTGATTCCCGGGTTTTATCCTGTCACCGGGGGGAGCCTGCGGCTGGAAGGGCAGGAGATCGGTTCGATCCCCGTCGAACGCCTCCGCGCCCGGATCGGCGTGGTGCCTCAGAAAGCGGTTCTCTTTCAGGGGAGCGTCCGCAGCAATCTGCTGTGGGGCAGGCCGGACGCCGATGACGAGGAACTCTGGGACGCCCTCACGCTGGCGCAGGCCAGAGAGGTAGTGGAGCAGAAAGAGGGGAAGCTGGACGCACGGATTGCCCAGAACGGGCAGAATCTGTCCGGAGGACAGAGACAGCGCCTCACCATTGCAAGGGCGCTTGTGAGGCGGCCTGAGATTCTGATTCTGGACGACAGCGCCTCGGCGCTCGACTATGCCACCGACGCCAAGCTCCGCAGCGCGCTGCGGAGTCTGGAGGGAGAAACCACGATCTTTATCGTCTCTCAGAGAGCTTCCTCCATCCGCCACGCGGATCGGATCGTCGTGCTGGACGACGGGGAGATGGCCGGTGTGGGAACCCATGAGGAACTGCTGGCACACTGTACGGTCTATCAGGAAATCTACTATTCCCAATATCCGGAGGAAAAGGGCAGAGCCGGAAATCCGTGAAGCCGACGGAAATAACCCCAAATAACCGGGAAACAGTCGAATGACCGGGAAAGAATCAAATAACCGGGAAACAGTCGAATGACCGGGAAAGAATCAAATAATCGGGAAACAGTCGAATGACCGGGAAAGAATCAAATAATCGGAAAACAGTCCAAAACGATCAAAAATAATATGAAATAATAGGGAATCGCAGAAAATGAACAGGAAAACCAATCGGAAAACGGATCCGCCAATCAATCGGGAGAGAAATCGCAAGAGGCCGGAAAAACAGGAAAAGTCCACCCAGACAGAGACTTTAAAGAAAGTCCTGTACTATATCCGCCGGTACTGGCCGGCGGTGGGCGCATCGCTGCTTCTGGCGGTCGTGGTGGTGGTGTTGACGCTCTCTATTCCCATTCTCACCGGAAATGCGGTCGATCTGCTGCTGGGAAAGGGTCTGGTGGATCTGGACGCAATTTTGACTATCGCGGTCAAAATCGGAGCCGCCATGATCGTTACCGCCGCCGCCCAATGGGTGATGAACACCTGCAACAATTACATTACCTATCATGTGATCCGGGATATCAGGGAACACGCATTCCACAAATTGGAAATTCTTCCCCTGCAGTATCTGGACACCCATGCCTACGGGGATGTGGTGAGCCGTGTCATCGCCGATGTGGACACGTTTGCGGACGGGCTGCTCATGGGAGTCACCCAGTTGTTTACGGGGGTGTTGACCATCTTTGGCACGCTGGGCTTTATGATGTTCACGAATTTCCCGCTGACGCTGGTAGTGGTATGCATCACGCCGGTTTCTTTTCTGGTGGCTCGTTTTATCGCTACCAGAACCTACGATATGTTCAAAGAACAGTCCGAGATCCGGGGAGAGCAGACGGCGCTTGTGGAGGAGATGATTGGGAATCTGAAAGTGGTCAAGACTTTTTCCAGAGAGGAGGCTGTGAAAGAGCAGTTCGACGAGACGAACGAGCGGCTGCAGAAGAGTTCGCTGCGGGCCATCTTTTTTTCCTCCCTCACCAATCCGGCCACCCGGTTTGTCAACAGTCTGGTCTATGCGGGCGTGGGAGTGTTCGGCGCTCTGATTGCGCTGGGCGGCGGTATTACGGTGGGACAGCTGTCCTGTTTCCTCAGCTATGCCAATCAGTATACCAAGCCCTTTAACGAGATCTCCGGCGTGGTCGCCGAACTGCAGAACGCTCTCGCCTGTGCGGCGCGCATTTTTGCGTTGATCGAAGAGGAGCCGCAGACGCCGGAGGCGGCGGATGCGAAGACGCTTACGGATGTCCGGGGCGAAGTGGCTCTGCAGAACGTGTATTTTCAATATGTGCAGGACAAACCGCTGATCCGGGATTTTAACCTGCGGGTGCGTCCGGGGCAGCGTGTGGCCGTGGTGGGTCCGACGGGATGCGGCAAGACGACGGTGATCAATCTTCTCATGCGCTTCTATGACGTAAACGCGGGCTGTATCCAAGTGGACGGGACGGATATCCGTGATTACACCAGAGGGAGCCTTCGGACGAACTACGGTATGGTGCTGCAGGAGACGTGGCTTAGGGCGGGAACGATCCGGGACAATATCCGGATGGGAAAACCGGACGCCACAGCGGAGGAAGTGGAAGCGGCGGCGAAAGCGGCTCACGCCCACAGCTTTATCAAGCGGCTGCCCAAGGGATATGACACGGTCATCACGGAGGAGGGCGGAAGCCTTTCACAGGGGCAGAAACAGCTTTTGTGCATCGCGCGGGTGATGCTCTGTCTGCCGCCCATGCTCATATTGGACGAGGCCACCTCCTCCATCGACACCAGAACGGAGCTGAAAATTCAGAATGCGTTTGCGAAGATGATGGAGGGGCGTACCAGTTTTATCGTGGCACACCGGTTGTCCACCATCAAGGAGGCGGATATCATTCTGGTGATGAAAGACGGCAATATCATCGAACAGGGGAATCATGAGGAACTGTTAAAACGGGAAGGATTTTATGCAAATCTATATAACAGCCAGTTTGCCGTCTGATGCGGAGAGACAAAAGTTTGGCCGGAGGGGTTTATAATTTACTTCTGTAATCCGATAAATATAGATAGATGCAGATAGAGTCCAATCGTTATAAATAAAAAAGCATCAGACTGCCATGACAAGGAGGGACGGGCATGAAGATCAACCAGATGGACACACAACAGAATATCACAATGTATGTGGGCGCACAGTCTGTCGGCGCAAGCCCCATGGACGGGGAAGAGAGCAAGCAGGAGAACCGCAAGACCGTATTTGCGGGAAATTTGACGCAGGACATGACTTTGCAGGATCGGATCGAACAGAGAAAAGCACAGGCGAGAAAAGAGGCCATGAAGGTAGTGGGCGATGTGTTCGAGGCGGAGCGCAGCATCGACGAGGATTTGGAGAACCGCCGCACACATGTGCAGGAGCTTCTGGAGGAGAGGAAAGTCCTGAACGGGCAGAGAAGCGATCTGGAAGCGGAGAAAGAGGGATTGGAGAAAGCCTTGGAGGCCGGGGACGTCAGCGAGGAGACCTATGAGGAGATGCGTTCCGTGCTGACGGAGGCCGAGAAGGAGAGCAACCGCCAGCTGGCCGAGAACCGGGCGGAGTCGATGGCGGAGAATTCCGTCATAACGGGGACGCGGATGGAGCGTTTGAAGAAAGATCCCATGGTGAACGCCCAGAAAGAGGCCGAGGCGATCATGGAGGCGGCCAGAGACGATATTCTGGGCATGGTGCAGGAGGCGGGCAAAGACCATATCGACGCGGAAGCCGAAGAGCGGGAAGAGCAGGCCGAGGAGATCAAAGAAGAGAGAGAAGAACGGGAAGAACTCATCGAGAAACGGAAGGAGAAACGGGAGGAAGAGGAGGAACTTCTGGAACACCTGCCTATGCGGGAGATGCTTGTGCTGGATCAGATGCAGACGGATGTGCAGCAGGAAGTACAGGACATTATCAACCGGATGAAGCTTGTGGCTGAGGACATCAAAGGCGCGGCGGTGGATACGAGTCTGTAGCATCGGGGGGAACCTTTTTACGGCCTCCCACATATTCTGATAGAAACGGATCATGCGAGATCTATCAGGGCATGTGGGAGGCTTTTTATGGCATTGGTGGTGCTGGACGCAGGACATGGAGGAACAAATCCCGGCGCGGTACACAACGGAAGACGGGAGAAGGACGACGCGCTTTCTCTGACATTGGCGGTGGGCAGGATTCTGGAGGCAAACGGGGTGGACGTATATTATACCCGCACCACGGACGTCTACGAATCTCCCTATCAGAAAGCGATGGAGGGCAATGAGGTGGGGGCGGACTATTTTGTGTCCATCCACCGCAACGCCAGCCCCTATCCCAATCAATATACCGGAATCGAGTCGCTGGTCTACAACCGCTACAGCAGGGCGGCGCGGCTTGCCTATAACATCAATTCCCAGCTGGAACAGGCAGGATGGATCAATCAGGGAGTCAACGAAAGGCCCGATCTGGTGGTGTTGAACCGGACGTCCATGCCGGCGGTGCTGGTGGAGGTGGGATTCATCAATACAGACGCGGACAATGTGCTGTTTGACGAGCGGTTTCAGGAGACGGCGCAGGCGATTGCGGACGGCATTCTGCAGACGGTCGGGTAGAGGCGAAGTGGATATGCTGACGATGTTTGGGGGACTGGCGCTTTTTCTCTACGGAATGTATCTGCTGGAGGAAGGGCTTTCCCAGACGGCGGGAGGCCGTCTGGAACGGCTGCTGGGGAAAATGACCGACACTTCCTGGAAGGCGGCGCTCACGGGAGCGGGTGTGACGGCTCTTCTGCAATCCTCCTCCGCGGCCACGGTGATGGTGGTCGGGCTGGTGGATTCCGGGATGCTCGGGCTTTCTCAGGCGGCGGGGATTATCATAGGAGCCAATATCGGCACGACTGTTACCGCATGGATTTTGAGTCTGGCGGGGCTTGAGGGGAACGGTGTGCTTTTGTCCCTGCTGCAGCCCTCCGGCCTGTCCGCCCTGACGGCGGTGGCGGGCGTATGGCTCCTGTGGCATACAAAAGAAAAGGATGCCCGGGGAATGGGCGCAAAGGCAAAACGGCAGAGGAGCCGGGCGCCTGTGCTGATCGGCTTTTCCCAGCTGCTGTTCGGGATGGATACCATGACCAAGGCGGTGAAGCCGCTTGCGTCCATGCCGGGATTTGCGTCCCTGTTCACGGCCTTCGCCCATCCGCTCTGGGGTCTTCTGGCGGGGGGGATTGTGACGGCTCTGCTGCAGTCTTCCTCGGCTTCCGTGGGGATTTTGCAGGCTTTGTGTGCCACGGGAACGATCAGCTATGGAACCGCCATACCGATCATCATGGGGCAGAATATCGGAACCTGCGCCACCGCCCTGCTCTCCGCCGCGGGGGCGGGGAAAAATGCGAAGCGGGCGGCGCTCCTCCATCTTTATTTTAACGGAATCGGAAGCGCGCTGTTTCTGGCCGGATTCTATGCGCTTCATGCGGTGCGGCCATTCGAGTTCCTGAACCGGGCGGCGGACGGTGTGGGGATCGCAGCCATACATAGCGGCTTTAATCTTGCCGCCGCCGCATTGCTGCTTCCATGCTCCGGGCAGCTGGTGAGACTGGCCTGTCTTTCCGTGGGGTCTATTGACAAAGCGGAAGTTGTGAGATAGCATAGAAGTGAAATCGGGATGCCGTTAGGGCGGCGCGGAGACAGACGAGGAAGGTGCTGATGTATTCATGCACATTCAATACATTTAGACGTTTGCGAAACACTACGTTTCGTAAAGGGTCATTGTGCAAATTGTATACTCCAACGCAGACGCGCTTTCGCTCCAACCTCACCGCAACGGTACATAAGACGCTAAAGTACAGCGTCAATCGTAACGAAGTTACGTTGTGTACCGGCGGTTCGCTAGGGTCTGCTTATGAATAACGAATTTTTCACAGGATGCGGAAAGGCACGGTTATTATGATGCAGGATCATTTTCAAGAACAGATAAAAGAGCAAGTAAAAGAACAGATAAAAGAAAAAATAGAAAACGGCGATTTTGGCTCGGCAAGAGTCCTGCTCGAGGAGGAAAAGCGTCTGCGGGGAGACGGTCTTGACGATACGTTTGCGGTTCTGGACGCCAGCGTGTATGAGGCGGAAGCGGACAGAAGCGGTATGTTCGACGCCATTGCGGCGGGACTGCGTTTTAATCCGTTTAATTATGAACTGTATTATATGCTGGGGAGCTATTATCTGGAGGTGAATCCCTATCAGGCGTTTCTGTGTTTTGAGAATGCCGAATACTACTGCGGTCAGGAAGAGGATCTGGAGTTGATTCTGGGGGAAAAGCAGCGTCTTTCGGACGCCGGGTTTTCCGTCCCGCCTCTGTCCATCATTATTTTGTCCTACAATGCCCGGGAAGAAATGAGCATCTGTCTCGACAGCATCCGGCAATACGGGGGGGCGCCCGGTTCTTATGAAGTGATCGTCATAGACAACGCATCCACGGACGGCGTTGTGGAAATGCTGAAAAGCCGGAAGGATATCCGGCTGTTCTGCAACGCGGAGAATGTGGGTTTTCCCGCAGGGTGCAACCAAGGAATCAAGATGGCGGATCCCTACAATGACATCTTTCTTTTGAACAATGATACCGTCCTTGCGCCCAATTCCGTTTTCTGGCTGAGGATGGGGCTGTATGAGAGCGATTTCGTGGGGGGAACGGGCAGCGTCACGAATTATGCCTCCAACGGCCAGATCATTGAAGAGGCCTTTGGAACGGCGGAAGAGTATTTGCAGTATGCCGTGAGGCATAATATCCCCATGCGGGATCCCTATGAGAAAAAACTCTGTCTGACGGGGTTTGCGTTCTTGATCAAGAGGACGGCATTGGATAACGTCGGTCTCTTGGACGAGCGGTTTTCGCCCGGAAACTATGAGGATGACGATCTGTCGTATCGGCTGCTTCAGGCGGGGTATCAGCTCCTGCTGTGCCGCAATTCTTTTATCTATCACTTTGGCAGCCGCGGCTTTGCCAAGGACATGACACAGTACCGAAACCTCCTGCAGACCAATGCCGCCAAATTCAAAGCGAAGTGGGGAATCGACTACAGCTATTACAAACATGAGCGGCGGGATATCACCGGCTATATCGAGGACGACCGGACAAGCCCTCTGCATATTCTGGAAATCGGCTGCGGTATGGGGGCGACGCTGGGGTATCTGCAGAACAGATATCCCAACGCGGAAGTATACGGTATTGAGCTGGTAGGAGAGGTTGCAGAGACTGCGCAGAAATATATCCCCACTATCAGGCAGGGAAATATCGAAACCATGGCCTTGGAATATCCGGAGCATTTTTTCGACTATATTATCTTTGGGGACGTGCTGGAACATCTGCACGACCCGCAGAAGGTTCTGGCCGGGATGCATCCCTATCTCAAGCCCTCGGGCGCCCTCCTTGCCAGCATCCCCAATGTGATGTATTATACGGTTATTTTGAATCTGTTACAGGGGAATTTCCGGTATGAGGACGCGGGCATATTGGACAGAACCCATCTGCGCTTTTTTACCTACAACGAGATCATGCGCCTGTTTCAGGAAGCCGGTTTTACGGTTCAGAGCGTGCGGCAGAAACAGATCTCGGAGGGCGTAACCGCGGAGCAGAAAGAACTGTATGATGCGTTGCTGCAGCTTCCGCACATTGCCTCGGAGGACAATTTTAAGACTTATCAGTATCTGGTGAAAGCAGCTCCCGCACAGAAACAATAGACTTCGCGCCTGCAGATTCGGCATCCGGCTCCCGGGAATCCGCTTCCTCCCCGTCGTCTTCCTCGGCCTGTTCGGGGGGAAGCGTCAGAAGCACTTTGGAGATGCGGTTTTGTTCGATTCCCTGAACCTTTAACCGGATGCCGTTTTCCAGAAGCACTTCCTCGTTGTCCTCGGGCAGACGGTCCAGATATTCGATCAAGATACCGCCGAGAGAGTCGTAGTCCTCGCTGTCCAGATCCGTATCCAGCGCGTCGTTGATATCGTCCAGCTTCATGCTGGCCTCCACCAGATAGGTGCGTTCGTCCACTTCCTGAATGAGTTTCTCCTCATCTTCGTCATATTCGTCGCGGATTTCCCCCACGATCTCCTCCAACAGATCCTCCAGTGTCAACATGCCCACCGTTGCGCCGTACTCGTTCAGCACGAAAGTCATATAGGTGGTCTTCTCCCGGATTTCCAGAAGCAGGTCGGCCACTTTCTTAAATTCATAAGTATAATGTGCGTCCCGCAGAATGTTCCGCACTTGAAATCCGTCGGCGTTCTCCGTGAGAATAAAGTCTTTGATATTGATCAGACCGATGATATTATCCTTGTCGTCTTGATAGACCGGCAGGCGGGTATACATGGATTCCCGGAAGACATTCAACACCTGCTCATAGGAATCGTTCACACCCACGGTCACCATTTTGATGCGGGGAATCATGATGTCCTTCGCCACGGCGTCGGAGAAGTCAAACACGTTATAGATCATCTCCCGTTCTTCAGTTTCGATGACCCCGTCCTCATGGCTGACGTCCACATAGGTTTTCAACTCGTTCTCCGTCATGGTATTGACCTTCTTGTTCGGGTCAATATGTAGGAGTTTCATAATCAGCTGCGCCATTTTGTCCACCACGAAGATGACCGGCGTGAGAAACTGCATGAGTCCGTAAATGACGGCAGCGTATCCCAGAGCAAGTTTTTCGTTGTTGAGCATGGCCCATGTCTTGGGTACGATCTCGCCACAGAGCAGGACGACGATAGTCAAAAGCCCCGTGGCGATTCCCACGGCCAGATTGATTTTCATGGCGAGGGTGGTAGCCAGCGAGGATGCAGACAGATTTACAACATTGTTGCCGATTAGGATGGCACTTAACATTTTGCTGTATTGATCCAGAATTTTGTTGACCGTGGCCGCCCGCTTATTGCCCTCCTCCGCAAGCGTGCGCATACGCACGCGGTTCGCCGTGGTGAGAGCGGTCTCCGCCGAGGAGAAAAAGCCGGACAGAAATACAAGAAAGACCAGAACGATAAACTGAAGAATATCGCCGGGTTGAAATACAGGATTGTTTTGTATGACGCTTGGATCCAAGAAAAGTTCACTCCTTTTTGTAATTGATTCCCGCGAGCAATGAGCCAAGTGCCATGCTTGCATGAGCATTTGGCGAA
>JAMPGV010000015.1 GCA_023663735.1 Muribaculum sp.
AGACAGACAGACAGACAGACAGACAGACAGACAGACAGACAGACAGACAGACAGGTTTGCTAAAGGGAAAGAAAAGTTGGGAAATGGCGGTTCAGATGCTGTTTTTAAGATTCTTTCCCTTTTTTGACGTATCCTGAATTAATGGAATGGGATTGTTTTATACATTATCCAGTCTAATAGCGGTTGCTGTCATTTTATTTCTATGTATTTTTGTTGCTCATAATCGGCAGGAAGCCTACGGCCGGATCATGGATCCCATCGCATTCAAAATTACTTTGGCATTTGACGTCATGAGCTTGCATTAAAGCGGAAAAGTGATAAAATAATATCAGAGGCACATTATGAGGCAACATAGGAAGTCTCATGTGCTGCATAATGTGGCATATGATGCCTAAAAGTATGAGAAAACACCGGTTTCAGACGATTGCTCAGCGCAGTACCGCAGACAGGGGAGAGCGGTTCCTGCGTCTGACCGATCCGGCTATATACGGGAGAATTGACATGATGAAGAGCCAGAAAAGAATCTTACATATTGGATTGTTGTTTGTTGGATCATTGTTTGCATTATTGCTGCTTTTGCCGCGGCCTCTGATTCCGGGCGGCAACGGCTCGGCGACAGCCAAGGCGGCCGAGAGCGGCGGGCGTGTTCTGTTTATCAGTTCGTATTCGTATGCGTGGGATACCGTCCAGATCCAGATCGAGGGGATTCAGGGCGGTCTGGGAAATGACGTGGTACTGGATTATGAGTTCATGGACACGAAGCGTGTGGACGACGAGGCGGCAATGAAGCTGTTCTACGAGGGATTGGCCTACCGCATGGAGCATGTGGAACCCTATGATGTGGTGATTCTGGGGGACGACGCCGCGCTGGTGTTCGCACTGGAACATAAGGATGACATTTTTGCCGGGATTCCCATGGTTTTCGAGGGCGTCAACGATGAGGAGCTGGCGGCCCGCGCTGCTTCGGATCCAATGATAACAGGTATTATTGAAAAGCTTTCCGTGGAGAAAAACATAGAATTCGGGCTGAAAATCAACCCGACGGCGACAAAGGTGACGGCCATTTTGGACAATACCATCACAGGGGAAGCGGAGAGAAAACGGTTTTATAAGTATGCGGAGCAGTATCCGGAGCTGACCTTCGGAGAGATCAATACCTCCACGCTCTCCAGCGAAAATCTGCGCAAGGCCATCCGGAATGTGTCGAAAGACAGCATTCTCATCTATGTGGTCATGACGGAGGACGCCAGCGGCAGACAGTATACCAATGCGGAATCAGTACGCTTGATTGCGGAGACGGCGAAGGTGCCGGCGCTTCGGATGGTGGAGGGCGGCATCGGTGAAGGGCTTCTGGGAGGCAATGTCGTGTCCATGTATAAGTCGGGAGAGATTGCGGCCGGAATCGCATTGGATATCATCGCCGGGAATGCGGTGGAAGGCATGGGGATGGTGCAGGACAGCCCCAATGTGTACTGTGTGGATGCGGATGTGATGGAAAAATTCGGCATCAGCCAGTCCATACTCCCGGCGGACGCCGTGATTTTGAACAGACGGCAGTCTTTCTGGGAGCGCAACAGCGAGGTATTGCTGCCGGGCGGCATTCTTGTCGTGGCGCTGATGGTCATTATTGTGGTGGTCAGCATTGACAATTTGAAGCGCAAAAAACTGATGAACCAGCTGGAAGCGGCCAGAAAGCTGATGGAGCAGGCGTCGCAGCATGACTTTCTGACGGGGCTTCCGAATCGGAGTAAGTTCATGGCCGATCTGAGCGAACTGGTCAATGCGAAGAAACCTTGTTCAGTCATCATGGTCGATATCGACGATTTCAAGCAGATCAACGATGTGCTGGGACATACGGCGGGGGATGAGGCATTGAAGCAGGTGGCCGGCCGCTTGAAGGAAATCGGTTCCCAGATTCTGACGCCGTACCGCTTTGCGGGGGACGAGTTTATCCTGCTGCTGCAGAGCGGGCAGGACAAGATTATAGAGAAAACAGGGTATCAGTGCAGACAGGTCTTCACCTCTCCGTTCCTATTGGGCGGGAAAGAGGCCAAAATCTGTGGAAGTATCGGTATCGCCTCCTATCCCCAAGACACGGAGGATATGGGGCAGCTGATCGTCTATGCGGACGACGCTATGTATCAGGTTAAGAAGAACGGCAAGAATGATTTTGCGATCTATGGGAGGCAGAAAGAAAAACAGGATTAAATATCAATCGACATTAAATAACGGTGGGTATTAAATCATGATTATATTTTAAAATTTTCTGCCACGGATCCCACCGTGAGCTATCAATATCAGACGAAGGTTTACGATCCCGTGCAATCGGGCGGCGGTTCCTCGGGAGGCGGCGGTGGCGGACACGGTTTTTAGATGTGGCGCCTATTTGGAAAACTATTTTGAAAAATTTTCCTCTAACAGGTATATTTTGCCAGTCTTGTCCATATACTTTTACAAATGCAGTTTGCTGGGCGGAGAGCGCAGCCTGCAGTCCAACGACCGAAACATAGAAGGAGGCGGGTATATGGCAAGAGGACAGCGCAAGACCATAGACGAGAAAATCCAGCTAAAGCAGGAACTCATCGACGCATTGCTCACGAGAGTGGAGTCGGAGAAGAGAGAGCTTGCGGAGCTGATGGAGGAGAAACGGCGCAAGGAACTGGAGGCAGTCGGTGATCTGATCGACGATTACGGACTGGCTCCCGAGGAGGTGGCGCAGGCGCTGCAGAGCTTTCTGGAAAGCAGGGAGGAAACCGATTCTCAGGAAGAAGCCGTTTAGCGTAAAGCCGGTACAAAAACAACGCAAAACCAATGCAAAATTAGTGCAATCAAAAATCCCCTCGGGCGGAGCGGCTGCCATAGGGGATTTTTCATGTGAAGTGTTGTGCTTGAGTGTTTTAAGTGTTCTCCAGATTTTTCTGTGCGGTGGAGAGCATTAATTTGATGCGGTTTAACTGGTTGACCTCGCTGGCGCCCGGATCATAGTCGATGGCTACGATATTGGATTCGGGATAGGACTTCCGCAGCGCTTTGATGACGCCCTTGCCCACCACATGGTTGGGGAGGCAGCCGAAAGGCTGGGTGCAGACGATATTCGGCACATCGTCGTGGATCAGTTCTACCATCTCTCCGGTGAGGAACCATCCTTCTCCGGTCTGATTGCCGATGGAGACAATGGGCTTTGCAAACGCCACGATCTCCTTGAGGGGGGTGGGCGGCGTAAAGTGTCTGCTCTTTTTCAGCTCCTTTGCGCTTGCGCCGCGCAGAAGATGCTCGATGGCCCAGATGGCCAGAGCGGATACGCGGGCGGCGTTTTTGCTCGTCCCCAGATGCTCCGCCTTGTAGATCTGGTTGTAGAAGCAGTAGAGCATGAAGTCCATGAGATCCGGCACCACGGCCTCCGCCCCCTCGCTCTCGAGAAGCTCCACCAGATGATTGTTGCCCGCAGGGGAGAATTTCACCAGAATCTCGCCCACGATCCCCACCCGGGGTTTGGCGATATCCAGCAGGGGAATCGCGTCGAACTCCCGGATGATCTGGCGGCAGAGCTTGTGGAATTTGGTCACTTTCACATGTTTGGCCGACACAAAATCCTGTGTGATTTTAAGCCATTTGCGGTGCAGGGCGTCCACGCTTCCCGGGGTGGCTTCATAAGGCCTCATGCGGTAGACGCAGCGCATGAAGAGGTCGCCAAAATGCGCTCCCATGGCGGCTCTGAGCAGGAGATCCGCGGTCAGATGAAAGCCGGGATTGGTCTCGATGCCAGCCAGATTCAAAGAGATCACCGGAATCTGCGCCATGTCCGCTTTCTGCAGGGCGCGGCGGATGAAGCCCACATAATTGGTGGCTCGGCATCCGCCGCCGGTCTGCGTCATGATGATGGCCGTCTTGTTCAAGTCGTACTTGCCGGAGAGCAGGGCTTCCATGATCTGTCCCACCACCAAAAGCGAAGGATAACACGCGTCATTATTTACACATTTCAAGCCCATGTCCACAGAATGCTTGTTGTCGTTGGACAGCACTTCAAAATGATAGCCGCAGGCATTGAAGGCGGGCTGCAGGATCTCAAAGTGGATCGGGGACATCTGGGGACAGAGAATCGTGTAATTCTTGCGCATCTCCTCCGTGAAAGGCACTTTCACGATGGCGGAACTCTGAATCTGCCGTTGTCTGCCACGTTTCTCCCGCACGGCGAGAGCCGAGAGGAGGGAGCGGATGCGGATTCTGGCCGCGCCCAGATTGTTCACTTCGTCGATTTTCAGGCAAGTGTAAATCTTGCCGGAGCCGGAGAGAATATCGTTCACCTGATCGGTGGTGACTGCGTCCAGACCGCATCCGAAGGAATTGAGCTGGATCAGATCCAGATTGTCCACGGTTTTCACATAGCTGGCCGCAGCGTAGAGTCTGGAGTGGTACATCCACTGGTCGGAGACGATGAGGGGTCTCTCGGGGCATCCCAGATGGGACACGGAGTCCTCGGTGAGAACGGCGATGTCATAGGAGGTGATCAGCTCCGGAATGCCGTGGTTGATCTCCGGGTCGATATGGTAGGGACGTCCTGCCAACACGATGCCCCGCTTGCCGGTCTCCTTTAAATAACGGATGGTATCTTCTCCCTTCTGCTGGATATCCCGGTGCGCCTGCTCCAGTTCCGCCCACGCCTTCCGACAGGCGGCGGCGATCTCTTTGGCGGGGAGTTCGGCAAATTCCTTGGTCAGCGCGCTGATGACGGTGTCCACGTCCCGGAAAGACAGAAACGGATTGCGGAAAACGATGCTGCCGTCCGCGATCTCCTCCACATTATTTTTGATATTTTCCGAATAAGAGGTGACAATGGGGCAGTTGTAGTGGTTGTTGGCGTCCTCAAATTCATTTCGCTCATAGAAGAGGGCGGGGTAGAAGATAAACTTCACGCCCTGCCGGATCAGCCATGTCACATGGCCGTGAGCCAGCTTGGCCGGATAACACTCGGATTCGCTGGGGATGGACTCGATGCCCAGCTCATAGATCTTGCGGTTGGAGCTGGGGGAGAGTACCACACGGTATCCCAGTTCGGTAAAAAAGGTATGCCAGAACGGATAGTTCTCATACAGATTCAGGACTCTGGGGATGCCCACGACGCCCCGGGGAGCCTTGTCCGCGTCCAGAGACGCATAGGAGAACATCCGGTTCAGCTTGTACTCGAACAGATTCGGCGCCTGATGGGCGTTCTTGCGCCCGCCGATCCCGCGCTCACAGCGGTTGCCGGAGATGTATTGGCGTCCGCCGGAGAATTTGTTGATGGTGAGGCGGCAGTTGTTGGTACAGCCCTTGCACTTGGCCATGCTGGTGTCAAACTGCAGGGCGCAGAGCTTCTCGTAGGAGAGCATGGTGCTTTCCTGTCCTTCCTCGTAATTGTCCCGGGCGATGAGCGCGGCGCCGAAAGCTCCCATAATGCCCGCAATGTCCGGCCGGATGGCCTCGCAGCCCGCAATTTTCTCAAAGCTTCTGAGGACGGCGTCGTTGTAGAACGTACCGCCCTGCACCACGATCCGCTGTCCCAGCTCGGAGGCGTCGGAGACTTTGATGACTTTAAAGAGCGCGTTTTTGATGACCGAGTAGGCAAGGCCCGCAGAGATATCCGCCACGGAAGCGCCCTCTTTCTGCGCCTGTTTCACCTTGGAATTCATAAAGACGGTACAGCGGGTACCCAGATCGATGGGATGCTCGGCAAAGAGCGCCGCCTTTGCGAAATCTTCCACGCTGTAATTGAGAGATTTGGCAAAGGTCTCGATAAAGGAACCGCAGCCGGAGGAACAGGCCTCGTTGAGCTGTACGCTGTCCACGGTCTGGTTTTTGATCTTGATGCACTTCATGTCTTGACCACCGATGTCCAGAATGCAGTCCACTTCGGGGTCGAAGAAGGCGGCGGCATTGTAGTGCGCCACAGTCTCCACCTCGCCGTCGTCCAATAAAAACGCGGCTTTCATCAGCGCCTCGCCGTATCCGGTGGAACAGGAGCGGACGATGCGGACGCCCTCGGGGAGCAGGCCGTAAATCTCTTTCAGGGAGCGGATGGCCGTGTTCAGGGGACTGCCGTCATTGCCCGCATAGAAGGAGTAGAGAATCTGTCCCGCTTCGCCGATCAGGGCGATTTTGGTGGTGGTGGAACCTGCGTCAATGCCCAAGAACGCATTGCCGCGGTAGGAGGCCAGATCGCCCGCCGTCACATGGTGGGCGCCGTGGCGTTCCCGGAACGACTGATAGGCCGCTTTGTCTTCAAACAGCGGCTCCATGCGCTCCACTTCAAATTCCATTTTGATGTCATGGGAGAGTTTCTGCACCATCTCTTCCATAGTATAGCAGACTTCCTCCTTGGCGTTCAGGGCGGAGCCGATGGCCGCAAAGAGATGAGAGTTGTCCGTGTCTATGATATGCTCTTCGTCTAGATGCAGCGTGCGGATAAAGGCTGCCTTGAGCTGATCCAGAAAGTGCAGGGGACCGCCCAGAAACGCCACATGCCCGCGGATGGGCTTGCCGCAGGCAAGACCCGATATGGTCTGGTTGACCACCGCCTGAAAAATGGAGGCGGATAGGTCTTCCTTGGTTGCGCCCTCGTTGATCAGGGGCTGGATATCCGTCTTGGCGAACACGCCGCAGCGCGCCGCAATGGTATAGAGGGAACGGTAATTTTTGGCATATTCGTTCAAACCGGCGGCGTCCGTCTGAATCAGGGAAGCCATCTGGTCGATGAAAGAGCCGGTACCGCCCGCACAGATCCCGTTCATGCGCTGTTCCACATTGCCGCCTTCAAAATAAATGATTTTGGCGTCCTCGCCGCCTAGCTCGATGGCCACGTCGGTCTGGGGAGCCAGCTCTTTTAAGGAGGTGGCGACGGCGATCACTTCCTGCGTGAAGGGAACGCCCAGATGGTTGGCCAGCGTCAGGCCGCCGGAACCGGTAATCATGGGATGCAGGGAGAGATTGCCTAGCTGTTCGTAGGCCTGCTGCAACAGTGCGGACAAAGTCTCCCGGATATTGGCATAGTGGCGTCTATAATCGGAAAATAGAATCTCATGCCGCTCATCTAAAATCGCAATTTTGACCGTCGTTGATCCGATATCAATGCCGAGGGCCGCGTGATTTGCGGGGTAATTCATACAATCATCCTTCCTTGCTGAGTGAAATCCTAAAGATCGACATTCCCAGACATTATACGCTAATAAAAGGCAAAATGCAATGAACAAAATCATAAAGAATCCTGATAGGAAAATAAAAAGTTTCTAAAATTCTTCTCAAAATGAATTTGCTCGGTTTACTTATGGAAAAGCTCATGTTAAAATAATTCTAAATTTGCCATTTTCTTACTGGCATAAAAAGGATGTGGATAGAAGATGCGGAGAAAAAACGGTATCAGCAAATTTGAACAAAAATTCGGCAAATATGCCATTCCCAATCTGTCCCTCACATTAGTGCTGTGCTATGTGGCGGGCTATATTATCCGTCTGGTGAATCCTGAGTTCATGAATTATCTCACGCTGGATCCTTATCAGATCCTGCACGGGCAGGTCTGGCGGGTGTTCACATGGATTATCAGTCCGCCCGCGGAACTGAGCTTTTTTACTCTGATTATGCTGTTTTTTTATTACAGCATCGGCACCAGTCTGGAGCGCACCTGGGGAACCTACCGCTATAACGTCTACATCTGGGGCGGCGTACTCATCACGGTGGCCGCAAGTTTTCTATGTATGGCGGTGTGCTATCTGCTGTTCGGCGCGTGGTTTCAGGAAGAGGGGGCGGCCGACTTTTTCCGTTACGGCGCGATGATGTTCAGCACCTACTATATCAATATGTCCATCTTTCTGGCTTATGCCGTCACCTACCCGGAACAGCGTGTACTCTTGATGTTTGTGGTTCCGGTGAAAGTGAAATGGCTGGGCATCCTCTACGGCGTGATGCTGGTGATCGATATGGGCGTCAGCTTCATGGCGGGGCTTGTCTACCCCGCGTACTGGTTCGGGATGGTGGCCATCGGGGCTTCGCTGGTCAATTTCCTGATCTTCTGGGCGGGGAACCGGAGATGGTCCCATCTGAGTCCCAAGCAGATCAAGCGCAAAGTCCATTTCCGGCAGCAGGTGCGGGAAGGCGTGAAACAGTCCGGGCATAGATGCTGTATCTGCGGCAGGACGGAGGCGGACGATCCCGCGCTGGTGTTCCGCTACTGTTCCAAATGCGCGGGCAGTTACGAGTATTGCGAACAGCATCTGTTTACCCATGAACACAAAGTTCGAGAGGGATGATAAGAGGGCGTGCGATGAAGCAAAAAGATCGACAACAGGAACTTTTGTTTGCGCAGACGCTGGAGCAAATCCGGTCGCTTGCGAAGGAGCAGGGCGGCTGTGTCAGCGAACAGCAGGTTCAGGAGGCGTTTGCGGCGCTTGAGCTGGACGGCGGGCAGATGCAGCTGGTTTATCAGTATCTGGCGGAGCATAAAGTGGGCGTCGGGGAGCCGGTGGATCCGGATGCTTATCTGACGGATCAGGAGCGGGACTATTTACAGGATTATCTGGACGCGTTGGAAGCCCTGCCGAAGTATACGGAAGGGGAGGCGGAGGCGTTCACCCTGTCGGCCATGGCGGGGGAGAAGGAGGCCAAAAGCCGCCTGATCGAACATTATCTGGGCGATGTGGCGGATCTCGCCAGACTCTATGCGGGACAGGGCGTGTCTTTGGAGGATTTGATCGGCGAGGGCAACGCGGCGCTTGCATACGGCGTGGAGATGCTGGGCAGCTTGGAGCGGCCGGAGGAGGCGCAGGGGATGCTTGTCCGGCTGGCGATGGACGCCATGGAGGCGTATATCGAGGAAAATGCGCAGAGCGAGAAAGCGGACCGCAGGGCGGAGGCGCATGTGAACAAGGTGGCGGATCAAGCGAGAGCCTTGGCGGAGGAACTCCGCCGCAAGGTGACGGTGGAGGAGCTTTCGGCGGAGACCGGCATGAGCAAGAGCCGCATCCGGGAGGCCATGCGCATCAGCGGATTCCAGATTGAGGATTTGACGGATGAGTGAGACGGTTTACGAGGATTATAAATACTGCATACAGGATGTGTCCAGCCTCTACATCGGCAGCAAATACACATTGGAAGAACTTCTGGAGAGCGAAATTGTTCCGTTTAAATTCCAGCTTGTGGTGGAACGCTATGTATTGCCGGAGGCAGATCCACAGGATACGCTGGAGACCCATCTGTATTATCTGGAGGAGAAAAGTTTTCCGGTAAAAATATACAGGCAGCTAAAAGGGCGCGTGAAAGTCAATGTCATCCACACGAAGAAAGGGTTCGGCGGCAGGGAGAAGCGCGAGTATACAACGAAGATCCTGCCCGTGGAACAGCTGGCGCGGATGTCTGTGGCGCAGAAGGAACAGGCGGGGCTTGTGGTGCAGGAGCTTGTGCTGAGCAAGCTGGCGCTGATGGGATTTTGACAAAACGGATCGGAAGATTGGATGAGAGGGCCTGTGCAGACAGGCGGATGGGAGCGTTGAATGATGGATCAGAAAATTTGGGAGCGGGCGGAGCGGCTGAAAAATCTTTCCGCCTATGAGGTGACGGAGCAGAAGGAGCTGGCGGATATCGGCAGCGTGGGCGTGCTTCTGCGGCACAAGAAGACCGGGGCAAAGGTGGCGGCGCTGGTAAACGACGACGAGAACAAGGTGTTTTATATCGGGTTCCGCACGCCGCCTGTTGATTCCACAGGGGTTCCCCATATTTTGGAACATTCGGTTCTCTGTGGTTCCAGAGCGTTTCCGGTGAAGGATCCGTTCGTGGAGCTGGTGAAGGGATCTTTGAACACTTTTTTGAATGCCATGACCTATCCGGACAAGACCCTCTATCCGGTGGCGAGCTGCAACGACAAGGATTTCCGCAATCTGATGCATGTGTATCTGGACGCGGTTTTCTATCCGAATATTTATGAGAAGGAATCCATTTTCCGGCAGGAGGGATGGCATTACGAGCTGGAGGAGCCGGAGGGAGAGCTGACCATAAACGGCGTGGTTTATAACGAGATGAAGGGGGCGTTCTCCTCGGCGGAGGATGTGCTGGAGACGACGGTGCGCAATTCCCTCTATCCCCATACTACCTACGGTGTGGAGTCCGGGGGCGACCCGGATGTCATTCCCAAGCTTCGGTATGAGGAATTCTTAGACTTTCACAGGACATACTACCACCCTTCCAACAGCTATCTCTATCTCTACGGCGATCTGGATCTGGAGGAACGGCTGACATTTATCGACGAGCAGTATCTGTCGGCTTTCGACGCGCGCGAGATTGATTCTGGGATCGGCAGGGAGGAAGCGGACGGTCTGACGTCAACGGCCTGTATCAAAGAATACCCCTTGAACGAGGGGGAGGATGCGGACGAGAACACCTATTTTTCCGTCAATTATTCCGTGGGAGAGAGTACGGACAGCGAGCTGTGCGTGGCGTTTGAAGTGCTGGACTATGCCCTCTGTTCCGCTCCCGGCGCGCCGGTCAAGAAGACGCTGGTGGAGCGCGGCATCGGGAAAGATGTGTACAGTATCTGGGACAACGGCATCAGACAGCCTTATTTCAGCATTATCGCCAAGGGAGCGTCTCTGGAGAGGCAGCCGGAATTTATGGATGCGGTGCGGGAGGTGTTAGAGCGCATTGCGGCGGACGGATTTGAGGAGAAAGCGCTTTTGGCCGCGCTGAATTATTATGAGTTTAAGTACCGGGAGGCGGATTTCGGATCGTATCCCAAGGGACTGATGTATGGGCTGCAGATGCTGGACAGCTGGCTCTATGACGCGGACAAGCCGTTTCTCTATGTGGAGCTTCTGGAAATCTTCGCCTCTCTGCGAGGGAAAGTGGGAACCGGCTATTTTGAGGGGCTGGTGAGAACGTATCTGTTGGAGAACAGGCATTGCAGCACGGTGGTCTTAAAGCCCGTGGAGGGACTTTTGGAGAGGCAGGAGGAAGCCCTTGCCAAGCGTCTTGCGGCGGAGAAGGCCGCTATGTCCAAGGAGCAGATTAAGGAGATTCTGGATACGCAGGAGAGACTGCGGCTCTTTCAGGATACGGAGGATTCCCCCGAGGATCTGGCGAAGATCCCTCTGCTCACCAGAGAGGATCTGAAAAAGGAAGCGGCCGTGCCGGTGGCGGAAGAACGCAGGATCGGGGAGATCCCGCTTTTATATCACAACATTGCCACCAACGGCATCGGGTACCTGCGGCTGATCTTTAAGCTGGACGGCATTTCGGAGGAGCATTTCCCCTATGTGGGGATCCTGAAGGCCTGTCTGGGGCTGCTCAACACAAAACATTACAGCTATGGGGAGCTGTTCAACGAGATGAATCTGGCCACGGGAGGCATGGCTGCCGTGAACAATGCCTACAGCCGGATCGAGGATGCGGACGCCTGTCAGGTGACGCTGGAGATCAAGACGAAGGCCTTCTATGACCGGCTGGAGCAGGCCGTGGGGCTGATGCAGGAGATCTTGCTTGGCAGCGATTTTGCCGATGCGAAGCGCCTGAAAGAGATTCTGGCGGAGGGGAAATCCCGGATGCAGGCTCAGATGGCGGACGCCGGACACAGCGTGGCGGCGGGCAGGGCGCTCTCCTACGGGAGTGTGTCGGGCTATCTGAGCGAGCAGCTCTCCGGCGTGCCTTTTTATCGGCTGGTCGCGGAAATCGAAGAACATTTTGAGGAGGAGAAGGGGAAGCTGACGGAGAACCTGCGTGCGCTGGCGGAGACGATCTTTCGGCCGGAGAATCTCATGGTGGATTTCGTGGGCGGGGAGGAGGCGCTCAAGCTTCTCGAAAAGCCTGTGGAGCGGCTGAGAGCGGCGCTGTACACCTGTCCGGTGGAGAGGACGGATTACCGCCCCGTGCCGAGACGGGAGAACGAGGGATTCATGACCGCGGGACAGATTCAGTATGTGTGCCGCGCGGGGAATTTTAAGAAGAGGGGACTGCCCTACACGGGGGCGCTGAGAGTGCTGAAGGTGCTGATGGGCTATGAATATCTGTGGACCAACGTGCGGGTAAAAGGCGGCGCATACGGCTGTATGTGCAGTTTCGGCAGGACGGGGGAGAGTTATTTTGTCTCCTACCGGGATCCGAACCTGAAGAAGACGCTGGAGGTCTATGAGCGGGCGGCGGAGTCCATCGCGCGGTATGAAGCGGATGAGCGCACCGTGACGCAGTATATCATCGGAGCGGTCAGCGATCTGGATATGCCCATGAACCCGGCGGCCAAGGGACTATTCGGTCTGAGCGCCTATATGACGGGGATGGATCACGCATTTTTGCAGCGGGAGAGGGACGAGATTCTGTCCGTGGATGCGGCGCAGATCCGGAAGCTGGCGGAGTATATCAGGGCTTTTCTGGAGGATGATTTCCTGTGCGTGGTGGGAAACGCGGGTAAACTGAAATCCGAAGAAAAACTTTTCATGAAATTGGAGAACCTTTTCGGGCAGTCCTCGTCTGATATGGTATAGCAGGAGAGCGCACGGCAGGGATGCGGAAGGCGGCAATTTCCGGCAGGGCGTATCAGATGAGGAGGATTGTGTATGAAAAAGGATGGAATGGAAGGCGGAATGGAATTTGGAAGAAATGACGGAATGTGGGCAGGAGGGAACGCCAAAATGAGAACCTGCGCCGGAAGAAGGCGCGGCGGCAGGATGCGGACGGCGGCTCTGGCCGCGGCTTTGGCGCTTTTGCTGACGGCCTGCGGCGCACCGGGCGAGGGGATGGGGATTTCTTCCTCGCCCATGAAAAACGGCACGGCCAGTTATGAGCCGTCTGCCGCCTATGACAGCGCACAGATGGAATACGGTTACGACAATCTGGCCGCTGAGTCGGTGGCAGAGGCTGCTGCAGATTATGACAGCGCAAGCGGAGCTGTGGGAAATGTGCAGCAGGTGGACAATTCCGCCTATTATGACGAGCGCAAGCTGATCCGGACGGTGAATCTGGATGTGGAGACCAAGGAATTCGACCAGATGCTCCAATCCATAGAGGAGCAGGTGGAGCGTCTGGGCGGCTACATAGAGAGTATGAACACCTACAACGGCAGCAGGTATGCCCGGTATGAGTCCGGCAGGAGTTCCAGCCTTACCGTCCGCATTCCCAAACAGCAGTTGAGCGGTTTTGTCAACGCCGTGTCCGAGGCCGGGAATGTGGTCAGCCGCTCTGAGAACGTACAGGATGTGACCCTGTCCTACGTGGATCTGGAGAGCCGGAAAAAGGCGCTTATGACGGAGCAGGAACGTCTGCAGGCCATCTTGGAGCGGGCGGAGACGCTGGAGGACATCATCACTCTGGAGGACCGGCTCTCGAGCGTGCGCTACCAGCTGGAGAGCATGGAGGCACAGCTTCGCACCTATGACAACAAGGTGGATTTTTCCACGGTGAATTTGAGCATTCAGGAAGTCAAGGAGCTTACGCCCGTGGAGGAAGAAACCGTCTGGGAGAGACTGACAGGCGGCTTTACGGACAGCCTGACGGACGTGAAGGACGGTCTGGTGGACTTCTTTGTCTGGTTTGTGGCAAGCATCCCTTATCTGGTTCTCTGGGGGGCGGTGATTGCGGCGGTCGTTTTGGTGATCCGGATGATCATCCGCAGAAACCGCAGGAAAAAGGCGGCAAAGCTCCAGAACATGCAGAGGATGGCGGCCGCAGCGAATCCGGCGCAGAATACGCCGGACGCACACGGGGAGCGCAATCAGCAATCACAGAGCGAGAAAAAATAGATACGTCAGGAGACTCATTGGAGAAGAACCCATTGGAGGAGATTCATTGGAGGAGACTCATTGGAGGAGACTCATTGGAGGAGAACTTATTGGAATCAAAAGAAAATCCCGCATACAAATCCGGTTTTGTGACATTGATCGGAAGACCCAACGTCGGCAAATCCACCCTGATGAATCATCTCATCGGTCAGAAGATTGCCATCACGTCCGCCAAGCCGCAGACCACAAGAAACCGCATTCAGACCGTACTCACTCTGGAGGATGCCCAGATTGTGTTTCTGGACACGCCGGGCATCCACAAGGCCAAGAACAAATTGGGCGATTATATGGTGCATGTGGCGGAGCATACGTTAGATGATGTGGATGTGATTCTCTGGCTGGTGGAACCGTCCACTTTTATCGGCGCGGGGGAGCGCCATATCATCGAGCAGTTAAAGCGGACGAAGACGCCGGTGATCCTTGTGATCAACAAGACGGATACGGTGAAGCGGGACGCGGTGCCTGCCTTTATCGACGCCTACCGGAAAGAACTGGATTTTCAGGAGATTGTACCCGTGTCCGCCCTAAAGGGGGACAATACGGACGAGCTGGTCAAGTGCATCGTACAGTATCTGCCCTACGGACAGCCGTTCTATGACGAGGACACCGTCACCGACCAGCCCATGCGGCAGATTGTGGCGGAGCTGATTCGGGAGAAAGCGCTGCGGCTTTTGTCGGATGAGATTCCCCACGGCGTGGCCGTCAGCATCGAGAGTATGAAGACGGAGAGGAACATCTGCCATATTGATGCGACGATCGTGTGCGAGCGGGATTCCCACAAGGGCATCATCATCGGAAAGGGCGGTCAGATGCTCAAGAAAATCGGCGCGGACGCCCGGCCGGAAATCGAAGACCTGCTGGAGACCCATGTGAACCTCCAACTCTGGGTGAAGGTCAAGAAAAATTGGCGGGACAGCGATTTCCTTTTGAGAAATTTTGGATATGACCCCAGAGAGAGCGGACGGCAGGAATAAAACGGAGCCATATTGCAGACCCTATCAGACATACAGATCAGATAGGGGGAAGCGTACATGGAGACGTCAAACTACTGGAAGCAATTTGAAAGCACGGGTAAAATCGAGGATTATTTATCATACAGAGCAAACGACAGCCAGCAGTCCGGAGAGGGACTTGCTGGCTGCAAGTCCGATTACCGGGGAACCGCCCGGGACGGCGCACAGACGAGGGGAACGGACGGAAGATTATGCAGGGATTCATACAGGTGACAGGAATGGTATTAAAGCATTCCCCCGTGGGGGAATATGACAGGCGGGTGTGCCTCCTCACCAGAGAGCGGGGGAAGATCTCCGCTTTCGCAAAGGGAGCCAGAAAGCCCGGGAGCCGTCTGGCGGCGGCTTCCAATCTCTTTGCCTTCGGGACGTTTAGGCTCTATGAGGGAAGAAATTCCTACACCGTGTCGGAGGCGGAGATCTCCAATTATTTTGAGGAGCTGATGACGGATTATGTGGGAGCCTGTTACGGTATGTATTTTCTGGAAGTGGCGGATTATTATACCAGAGAAAACAACGACGAGCGGGAGATGCTCAAGCTCCTGTACCAGTCGCTTCGGGCGCTTTCCGCTCCGTCCCTCCCCAACCCGCTGGTGCAATGTGTCTTCGAGCTGAAGGCCATCGCCGTAAACGGAGAGTTCCCGGGAGCGCCCGAGGGCGGCGGACTGCTGGAGTCCACACTCTATGCCTTAAGGTATATCGCCGAGAGTCCGGTGGAAAAACTTTACACCTTCACCGTGACGGAGGAGGTTTTGGCGCAGCTGAGGCAGGTGGCTGCGGATTACGGAAAACACTTTCTGAATCATGATTTCAAAAGTCTTGAAATACTTAAAACTCTGTGTTAGAATTTGATATAGTCTGTTGGAATGCCGACAGGGCAAGGAGATTTCGGATGGTGGGAATACATAATCGGAACAGAATTGCAGGACTGATGCTTTGTATGGCGGTTTTCGCAGGATGCGGCGCGGCGAAGGTGCCGGACACTGTGACCGACACCAGTCTCATCATTGACAAGAGCGGCAGCGTGGTATCCCACATTGTGGAGGCGTTCGACAGGGATTATTATGATTTGAACGATTTGCGGAAGATGGCGCAGGAGGAACTGGCCGACTACAATACGGCCCACCAGAAGGGAGAACATGCGCTTGTGAGCCTCGAACGGGTGGAAGCGCTCTTAGATGCCGGGAACTCGGTGGTCGTGACCTACAGCTATGACAGTGCGGCAACCTATGAGGCATACACCGGCAATCTTCTGTTTTACGGAACGGTGGACGAGGCTATGAAGGCGGGATATGATTTTGAGACGCTGAACCGTCCGCTTTTTGACGCCAAGGGGGCGAAGCGGATGGAGTCGAAGGAGCTGCAGGAGTCCGGTATGTCGGGAAAGCATGTGGTGCTGATGGGGGAGGCGACGAAAGTCTACTGCCCTTACCGGGTCAGCTGTATCAGCGGCGGCGCGGTGGTCTCACAGGACGGGAGCATCGATACTGCGGGCGTGAGTCTGCAGGAGTATCCCGTGATCATTGTGCTGGACAAATAAGAGCGGCGTCCGGACTGTGCGATGAGGGAAAGGAGTAAGGGAATGGAGAAGACATTGGAGAAAATTGTGGCGCTTGCAAAGGCGCGGGGATTTGTATATCCCGGGTCCGAGATCTACGGCGGCCTTGCCAATACATGGGATTACGGAAATCTGGGCGTGGAGCTGAAAAATAATGTGAAGAAAGCATGGTGGCAGAAATTTGTGCAGGAAAACCCCCACAATGTGGGCGTAGACTGCGCGATTCTGATGAATCCCCAGACTTGGGTGGCCAGCGGCCATCTGGGCGGCTTCTCCGACCCTTTGATGGACTGCAGGGAGTGTCATGAGCGTTTCCGCGCCGACAAGCTGATCGAGGATTTCTGTCTGGAGAACGGCCTGACGCTCGAGGGCAGCGTGGACGGTTGGAGTCAGGAGAAAATGCGTGGATTCATTGAGGAGAAGCAGATTCCCTGCCCCACCTGCGGCAAACATAATTTTACGGACATCCGTCAATTCAACCTGATGTTCAAGACGTTTCAGGGCGTGACCGAGGACGCCAAGAATACGATTTACTTAAGACCTGAGACCGCGCAGGGGATTTTTGTCAATTTTAAAAATGTGCAGCGCACTTCCCGGAAGAAGCTTCCCTTCGGAATCGGACAGATCGGCAAGTCTTTCAGAAACGAGATCAGCCCCGGCAACTTCACGTTCCGCACCAGAGAGTTCGAGCAGATGGAGCTGGAATTTTTCTGCAAGCCCGGAACGGATCTGGAGTGGTTCGAGTATTGGAGGGGCTTCTGCCGCGACTGGCTTCTGTCGCTGGGGATCAAGGAGGACGAGATCCGTCTCAGGGACCACTCTCCCGAGGAGCTTTGCTTCTACAGCAAGGGAACCACGGATATCGAGTTCAAATTCCCCTTCGACTGGGGGGAGCTGTGGGGCATTGCGGACAGGACGGACTACGATCTGAACCAGCACGCCAATACCTCCGGCGAGGATATGAGTTATTTTGACGACGAGACCAATGAGAAATATGTGCCTTATGTGATAGAGCCGTCTCTGGGGGCGGATCGCGTGGTGCTGGCGTTCCTCTGTTCCGCATACGACGAGGAGGAGCTGGAGGGCGGGGACATGCGCACCGTGCTGCATTTTCATCCGGCGCTGGCTCCGGTGAAGATCGGGGTTCTGCCGCTGTCGAAGAAGCTCAACGAGGGGGCTGAGAAGATCTTTGCGGAATTGTCCAAGAAATACAACTGTGAGTTTGACGACAGGGGAAATATCGGGAAGCGGTACCGCAGGCAGGACGAGATCGGAACCCCTTTCTGCGTGACATATGATTTTGAATCGGAGACGGACGGCTGCGTTACGGTGCGTTTCAGAGATTCCATGGAGCAGGAGCGCATTGCGATTGCGGATTTGGATACGTATTTTGCAGATAAGTTCGTATTCTAGGAAGCGGCAGACTGCGAGAGGATTGCTTCAGGCGACGGGGCGCCGATGCGGTGGCAGGGCGGCCCGTTTTTTGGCCGTTTTGGCAGTGCAGAAGTCTGCCGGGACACTTCCGGTCAGAACGGAATGAGAAAATAGGAGAGGAATCCGACTATGGAAACTGTTGAATGTTTTTTGGTTCTGGGGCTGGAGCCTACGAAGGACGAGAGACTGATTAAAAACGCATACCGGGAAAAGCTGTCAGTGACCAATCCGGAGGATGATCCGGAGGGGTTTAAGCGTCTGCGCGCCGCCTACGAGGAGGCTTGTGCATTCGCAAAGCGTCAGGACGACGGCGGACAGGCGGAGGAGAAAGAGCGCGATACCTCGCCCTCGGGACTCTGGGTGGAGAAAGCCGCGGAGATTTATGCAGACATCAAAGACCGTCAGGATCTCTCCCGCTGGGAGGAGCTTTTTAAGGATGAGATTTTTCTGTCTCTGGAGGAAGAGGAGAACTGCAGGTGGAAGCTGCTGCGCTTTTTGATGGATCATTTCAGACTGCCCACCGCCGTCTGGAAAATTCTGGATCAGAAGATGCATCTTGTGGCGGATGCGGGCAGGCTCCGGGAATCTTTCCCTGCGGATTTCATCAACTATGTGGTCAACCGCTGCGAGCGGGGAGAAGATATCGACTTTGAGCAGTTTGAGGGTGCGGACGACGCGGCCTACGATCTGTTTTTCCACTATTATGACAACTGCTGGCAGGCGCTGCAGGAGCAGAAGAGCGAGGAGGCGGCTCGGATGCTCGAGGAGGCGGCCGGGCTTCACATTTATCATCCCGCCATGGAGGTCTGCCGGGGCAACCTGCTGTATCAGCAGGGCAAACACGAGGAGGCGGTCGCCTTCATGAAAGCCCTCCGGGAGAAGCATCCCGCGGATTCCATGGTCGGGTATAACACGGCGGAAATCCTGTGGAAGGAGAATGACAGAGAGGCGGCCGTGGAGATCTATCTGGCGTTGAAGGAGGAGAGCGCCAAGCATTATATGGCTAATTTCCGCCTCACGGAATGGTATTATGACTGCGGAGAGTATGCGGAGGCCAAGAAGTGTGCGGAGTCCGTGCTTTCTTCGGGGGCGGACGACTCTTTTATGGAGATGCTGACGAAGATTAACGCCGAGCTGGAACAGGATATGGAGCTTCGCTGGCGCAGGGAGAACGATTGGGAGTCGGCGCTGGAACTGTGCTGGTGTTATCTGCAGGACGGCAAGACCAGCAGGGGTCTTAGTCTGGCCACGGCCATTGAAAAGTATATCGCACCGGAGCGGGAGACGGAGTATCACGGCCTGCTGGCAAAGCTTTTGGTGGAGTCCGCCGAATATGAGGATGCGATTTACATGGCGGGCGTCTGGGAAGGAATGTTGGAGAAAAAGCTGCTGGGGGACGAGGAGGACGAGGAGCGGGAGAAAGATAAGGACAGGATCCGCCAGTCCCACATGATCCGGATGCAGTCGTATAAGATGCTGGGCTATAAGGAGAGGGAGTATTTCGAGAAGGCCGTCCGGGAAATCGAGACGGTGGAGACCGGAACGCCCAGAGACATCGGACTCTGGCTGGAAAAAGCGCAGATCTATATGGAGATGGAAGAGTACGAGAAGAGTCTGGAACTCACTTCCCGCATGATTGAGGAGTATCAGGTATACGCGGCGGCGGCGACGGCGATGGAGGTCTACCGCAGGAAATGGGACGCGGGCGGCGTGGTGCAGAACGCGCGCCTGTGCATCCAGTCTTTTCCCAATTATATCCGCGCGTATGAACATCTGGGCAGGGTCTATCTGGATCTGCAGGAGATCGACGCACTGAAAGAGCTTCTGGCGGAGGCGGAGAAGAATCAGGTGGAGAGTCCCTATCTGGACTCTTACCGTTACCGGATGAAGAAGACGCCCCCGGAAGTGGAAGAGCTGAACAGACGTCTGGAAACTTTCCAGAAGGATTATAAGAACAAGCTGGACGAGGGAGAAACGGCCTATTATGAGACGGGGCTGCCCATTATCACGGAGTATCTCTATTGGTATCCCGGCGCTTATATGCTGCGCAGGCGGGCGTCTTTCCACGCCAGCGGCCAGCAGCTTGGAAAGGCGCTGGAGGATTATGAGAAAGCGCTTCAGGACGAACCGGCCAATCCCTATATTTACGACGCCATGAGCCGGATTTATGTGCTGCAGGGAGATTTTGAGCAGGCGCTGGTCAGCACCCGGAAGGCCATCCTCTACGGGGATCTGTCCTGGACGGCGGAGCTGTACCTGCATATGGCCAAGATCTATATGATGCTGGGCAATAACGAACAGGCGCTGTCTTGGTTCCGATATTACGACAAGACGGCGGGCAAGGACGGAGGCCATCTGTGCAATATGGCAAAATGTCTGGCAAGGCTTGGCAGAACGGACGAGGCCGCCGAGAAGATGGCGGATTACTACCGCAAGAGCGACGGCACGTTTTACGACGGCTATTACCGCAGTCTGACGGATCTCTACAATGCCGCGGGAGAGCGGGACAAAGCGCGGCAGGTATTGGAAACGTGGGCGGGGAAGCAGGGCCGGGAGCCGTCCAAACTGTACGGGCTTCTGCCCAAAAGCATCCGCAGGGGCAAAGTGGGCGCGGAGGAGGCCGAGTATTACAACCGGGCCGCATGGCAGGCGATGCTGGACGGGAACGGGAAGAAAGCCTTGGAGCTGCTTTCCAAGCAGATTCTGGCGGGCGAGCTGCAGGACGGCGTCCATTCCAAAGAGGGATTGGAGGACATGGTCTTCGCGGCCATTGTGTACGGCGACGAGAAGCTTGGGAGAAAGTATGCGGCCAAGCTGAGGACATGGATCAACCGGGAATCTTTCAGCCCGGTGGACGAAGACCACGACTGCCCGAAACTGAAACTCACGCGGGAGTTTCTGGCGGATTATTACACGGCGTCCGATGAGAAGCTGCAGGAGCTGCTGGATCGGGAGAAGGACTGCGCCAGATGCCCGTTCTGCATGATGACGCTCTGTCAGGAGCTGGAGGGCATGAGAGTGCTTTTGCTGGTCAGACAGGGCCGGGAGGCGGAGGCGCGCGCGCGTCTTGCGCAGAATCTGGAAGTGCAGCCCTTTGACGAGTATATGCAGGTTTTGGATGTTGTCTTGGGACGGACACAGGGAGAAAAAAGAGTTTAAAGGAAGCAAAACATGATAGTAGGAATCGATTTGGGTACCACCAACAGTCTGGTGGCATATTTTACGGAGGACGGGCCGAAAATCATCCCGAACAGGCTGGGAAAGAATCTGACGCCCTCCGTGGTGAGCGTGGACGAGGAGGGGAACGTATATGTGGGCGAGACCGCCAGAGAGCGCATGAGCCTCTATCCGGCATCCGTGGCACAGACCTTCAAGCGCAGCATGGGAACGGAGCGCACTTATAATCTGAGCGGCCGTTTGTTCAAGCCGGAGGAACTCTCCAGCATGGTGCTTCGCGCCCTAAAGGAGGATGCGGAAGCCTATCTGGGCGAGGAGGTGACGGAGGCGGTCATCAGCGTTCCCGCCTATTTTGACGACAAGCGCAGAAAGGCCACCAAGCGCGCCGGGGAGCTGGCGGGCTTAAAGGTGGAGCGCATGATTTCCGAGCCGACGGCTGCGGCGGTGGCATACGGCTTATATGACAAGAATCAGGATACCCGTTTTTTGGTCTTTGATCTGGGCGGCGGCACTTTTGACGTGTCCGTGCTGGAACTGTATCACAATATTCTGGAAGTGAGAGCCGTGGCCGGAGACAATTATCTGGGCGGCGAAGACTTTACGCAGGAGATGGCGAAACTCTTTCTGCAGAAGACGAAGCTGCAGATCTCCGATCTCTCCGAGAAGGAGCAGGTGCGCCTCTTGAAGGCGGCGGAGAAGGCAAAGCGCGCCATCAGCGACGAGTCTTGCGTCACCATGAGTTTTCTCTACAGAGAGGAGTCCAAGGAGGCGGTGATTACCGCCAAGGAGTACGAGGAGGCCTGCGAGGAGCTGCTCATGAAAATCCGGGAGCCGGTGAAGAAAAGTCTGGCGGACGCGGGGTTGAAGCTCTCCGATATCGACGAGGTGCTTTTGATCGGCGGCGCTACCAGACTTTCCCTTGTGCGGGATTTCCTGATCCGGCTGTTCCGCAAGTTCCCGGACACGAAATTGAATCCGGACGAGACGGTGGCGCTGGGCGCGGCGGTGCAGGCGGCCATGAAAGAGCGGCGCGAGGAGGTCAAGGAGGTCATTCTGACCGATGTATGTTCCTTTACGCTGGGTACCGAGGTGGTGGTGGAGTATGACGAGGATAAGTTCGAAGACGGGCGGTTCTGCCCCATCATCGAGCGCAACACCGTGATCCCCGCAAGCCACACGGAGCGTCTCTACACCGCAAGGGACAATCAGTCCTGCGTGCGGGTGCGGGTGCTGCAGGGCGAGAGCCGGTTTGCCAGAAACAATCTGTTTCTGGGAGAACTCGAGATTGAGGTGCCAAAAGGCCCCAAGGGCAGCGAATCCGTGGACGTGACCTACACCTACGACATCAATTCCCTCTTGGAGGTGGAAGTCCGGGTGGTCTCCACGGGAATCTCCAAGAAGATGATTATCAAAGGACAGGATAATCAGATGACGGAGGAGGAGATCAAGAAGCGCATGGAGGAGCTGGCCTATTTAAAGATTCAGCCCAGAGATTTCGAGGAAAACCGGCTGGTGCTGCTGCGGGCGGAGCGCATGTACGAGGAGTCGCTGGGAGAGCGCAGACAGCGCCTTGACCGCTATATCACCGCATTCGAGGCGGCCTTAAAGAGAGGCGACCACGATGAGATCCGCGATGCGCGGGAAGAATTAAACGACGTTCTGGAGGATGAGGACGACTAGGAGGAGAAACCAATGCAAAAACGTGGTGTAAACGAACTGAGAAGAATGTATCTTGACTTTTTTGAGGGCAAGGAGCATTTGAAGATGAAGAGCTTTTCGCTGGTGCCGCACAACGACAACAGCCTGCTGATCATCAACTCCGGCATGGCGCCTTTGAAGCCCTATTTTACGGGGCAGGAGATTCCGCCCCGCCGCCGTGTGACCACCTGCCAGAAATGCGTCCGCACCGGCGACATCGAGAATGTGGGCAAGACGGCAAGGCATCTGACTTTCTTTGAGATGCTGGGGAACTTTTCCTTCGGGGATTATTTCAAACATGAGGCCATCCGCTGGAGCTGGGAGTTTCTGACCGAGCATGTGGGCATGGATCCGGAGCGGCTTTATCCGTCCATTTACTGCGAGGACGACGAGGCTTTTGAGATCTGGACCAAAGAGATCGGCGTACCTGCGGAGAAGATCACCCGTTTTTACCGGGACGAGAACGGCGCATGTGACAATTTCTGGGAACACGGCGCTGGTCCCTGCGGTCCCTGTTCCGAGATTTACTATGACAGGGGCGTGCAGTACGGCTGTGGGAAACCTGACTGCAAGGTGGGCTGCGACTGCGACCGTTTTATGGAAGTGTGGAACAATGTGTTCACGCAGTTTGAGAGCGACGGCAAGGGTCATTACACGGAGCTTGTCCAGAAAAACATCGACACCGGCATGGGTCTGGAGAGGCTGGCGGTGGTGGTGCAGGACGTGGATTCCGTGTTTGACATCGACACGATGAAAGCCATCCGCGACCGCATCTGCGGGATTGCGGGAGTGAGCTATCAGGCAGATGAGGCGCAGGATGCGTCGATTCGGCAGACGAATGTTTCCATTCGTCTTATTACGGATCATATCCGTTCCTCCACGTTTATGATCAGCGACGGCATCATGCCCTCCAACGAGGGCAGAGGCTATGTGCTGCGCCGCCTGATCCGCAGGGCTGCAAGACATGGGAGACTTCTGGGCATTCAGGGGAAATTCTTGGCGGATTTGAGCCGCACCGTCATCGACGAGTGCAAGGACGGTTATCCGGAACTGGAGGAGAAGAAGGAGTTTATCCTGACGGTACTCACGCAGGAAGAGAATAAATTTGACAGAACCATCGATCAGGGCTTGAGCATTCTGGCGGAGATGGAAGAGGAGATGGCGGCAGGCGGCGCAAAGGAGCTTTCCGGCGAGAATGCGTTCAAACTCTATGACACCTATGGATTTCCCATGGATTTGACGGAGGAAATCCTCGGCGAGAAGGGCTTTTCCATCGATCACGCAGGATTTGCCCTGTGCATGGAAGAGCAGAAGACAAAGGCCAGAAAGGCCAGAAAGACCACGAATTACATGGGCGCGGACGTCACGGTGTACGAGTCCATTGACCCTGCCGTCACCACAGCCTTTGTGGGCTATGACAGGTTACGGCACAATTCTAAAATCACGGTACTCACCACAGAGACGGAGCTGGTGGAGGCGCTCACCGACGGGCAGGTGGGAACCGTCATCGTGGAGGAGACGCCTTTTTATGCCACCATGGGCGGACAGAACGGCGACACCGGCGTGATTACCACCGCGGACGGCAGCTTTGAGGTGAAAGATACCGTAAAGCTCTTGGGCGGCAAGGTAGGGCATATCGGCGTCGTGACCAAGGGGATGCTCAAGGTGGGCGATACGGTGACGCTTGCCGTGAACGAGACGCAGCGCGCCGACACCTGCAAGAACCATTCGGCCACGCATCTGCTCCAGAAGGCGCTCCGGGAGGTGCTGGGCAGCCATGTGGAACAGAACGGCTCTTATGTGGATGGCGAGCGGCTGCGCTTCGACTTCAGCCATTTTCAGGCAATGACCGCAGAGGAGCTGGAGAAGGTGGAGCGGCTTGTGAACGACAAGATTGCGGAGGCCATTCCGGTGGTCACCGACGTGATGAATATCGAGGACGCCAAGAAGACGGGAGCCATGCAGCTCTTTGGAGAAAAGTACGGCGAGACCGTGCGCGTGGTGCGCATGGGCGACTTTTCCATTGAGTTCTGCGGCGGTACGCATGTGGGCAACACGGCGTCCATAACCGCTTTCAAGATTCTCTCCGAGAACGGCGTTGCGGCGGGTGTGAGACGAATCGAAGCCTTGACCGGAAACGGCGTGGCTGCCTATTACCGCGGTCTGGAGCAGACCTTGGAGAATGCCGCAAAGGTGTTGAAGACCACGCCGAATGCCATCGTGGAGAAATGCGAGCATGTCATGGCGGATCTGAAAGCGCTTGCCGCGGAGAACGAGTCCTTAAAGAGCAAGGCGGCCAAGGACGCGTTGGGCGACGTGATGGATCAGGTGGCGGAGGTGAAGGGCGTGAAGCTTCTTGCCGCCAGCGTGAACGGCGTGGACATGAACGGCTTAAGGGAGCTGGGAGATCAGTTGAAAGAAAAGCTGGGTGAGGGCGTTGTGGTACTCTTATCCGAGCAGGAGGGCAAGGTCAATCTGGTGGCCATGGCTACGGACGGCGCGGTGAAAGCCGGCGCTCATGCGGGCAATCTCATCAAGGGCATTGCCGCGCTGGTGGGCGGCGGAGGCGGCGGACGCCCCAACATGGCGCAGGCAGGAGGCAAGAATCCCGCCGGCATACCGGACGCCGTTGCGAAGGCGGCGGACGTGCTGGAAGGACAGCTTGCTTAACTGTACCGGGAGGTAGCGGAATTCATGGGAGAAGACAAGCGTTCTTTTTGGATATATGGTTTTATGAACTTCTGCTGCATTGCGGCGCTTGCTGTGGTGATCCTGCCGCTGCTTCTGGTAGCACGGTATAATGTCCCGTCGGCGGACGACTGGAGTTATGGCAGGGAGACGTTTGGGGCGCTGCAGAGCGGCGCGGGGTTTCCCACGGTGATCAGGCTGGCATTTGAGACCATGGCGGAGTATTACCAGAACTGGGAAGGGCGGTTCATGAACGCTTTTTTCGCCTCTTTGCAGCCGGGGATCTGGGGAGAGCGGTATTATGGGATCGTGGCATGGCTGATGCTGGGAGGCTTGATCTGCGGGGAGTTGGTTCTCTTTTGGATCCTTCTGGGCGGAGGCCGTAGGGAGAACCGTATGCTGTGGCTTCCGGTGGCGGTTCCTACGCTCATTTTGCAGATTTTATATACGCCCAGCGTGGTGGAAAGTTTTTATTGGTATACCGGCGCGGTCAATTATACGTTTGTCTTCGGGCTGTCCATGATTTTGGCCGCGCTGTTTTTAAAATTGGGGCTGGGAACGCTGCGGGGGTGGCGGTTCGGACTGGCGGCTGCTGCGGCGTCCCTATTGTCCGTCATCGTGGGCGGCGACAATTTTTCTACCAGTCTGTCGGTCTTTTTATTTATGGCGGCCTGTGAGCTTCTGATACCGGTTTTCTGCGGCGGCGCGTCTTCCGGGCGGCCGTCCTACGACAGAGAGCTGTTTTGGCGCATATTGGGGAGAACGTGGTATCTGGTTCTGCTGGAGGGCGGAAGCCTTCTTGCCTGTGTGTTGGCGCCGGGCAACGCGTCCCGTCTGGCGGGCAACTTTGGCGGCGGCGCGGCGGGCAGCTTTGCGGGAACGGTCGGCGGGGCGCTTTGGCGTTCGTTCACCAATCTGTATTCTTGGACAAACGGGAAAGTGTTCTTGATGATTCTGTTGATTCTGCCCTTTGTGTGGAAGGCGGCTGGGAATCTGAACCACACGTTCCGGTATCCGGGACTCTTTACTCTCGTCACTTTTGCCCTTTACGCATCTCAGATCGCGCCCACCATGTATGTGGACGGAACCACGGGAGGCGGCAGAATGGCAGCGATTTTGTATTATTCCTGCCACGTGTGGATCGTGTGCAACGTATGCTACTGGACGGGCTGGCTGCGGCGGAGGAGAGAGCGGGGCGCTCTCTTTGGGGAGAAGTTTTGGCAGGCGGCTGCCGTTTTGGTGCGGCGGTTCCTGCTTCTCTACTGCGCTGCGGCGGGGGCGCTGCTGGCGGCTCTCATCTATACGCAGGATTTGAAGAGCCTTTCCAGCTATAAGGCATACCGTGACTGGCGGCAGGGCTGGGCCAAACAGTATGCCGCAGAGTGGGAGGAGCGGCTGGCGGTGCTGCATGACGAGACGGTAACGGAAGTGGAGTTTGCGCCGCTGACGGTTTACCCGGAGACGATTCTGTATACGGATCTGCAGGACGAGGAAGGCTATACATGGGTGAACAGCGCCTGTGCAAAATATTACGGCAAGACATCCGTCCGCGTCGTGAGAGAGTAAACGCGAAGGAATGCATCCACCGCAACGAAGCGGCGTTGTGCGCCGACGGCTGCCCGGAGTCTGCTTATGGAGGATACAGTCTGCGCAATTCGGATACCCCAAATGTAGTTTTGCAAATCAAAACAGAAGAAGCGGCCAAGATGACAGAGACGAAAGAAGCAGTAGAAGAAATCGAGACAATCGAGACAATCGAGACAAATGAAGCAATAGAGACGATGGAATCGTCTCAGACGGACGAGCCGGATGGGGAGGAGCAGGAACGCGCGCGCAGACGCAGGGAACGCATCCGGCAGATGCGGCTGGAGAAAGAGCGGCGGCAAAGGCTGAACCGGATTTTCAGGACGGTTCTTCCCTTGGCGGTTTTCCTGCTGGCGGCAGGGATCGTGTTCTTCGTGCGCGCCGTGTCCGCCAAGGGAACGGAGAAAACAGGGCGGACGGCGGGACATACGAATGCCGTCGGCGCGGCTGAACCGCAGGGAAGCGGCCAAAGCGGCGGAGAGACGCTTGGGGCGAAGAGGGAGCCGTCTCTTTCCGATCAAGAGGCGCAGCTTTCGGGCGAATGTGAGGGAGAGAAAGCCGTTCTGCAGGAAGCGGATTCCGGGAAGCCAAGCATTCCGGAGCAAAGCGATCAGGAGTCGGCCAATTCGGAGTCTGCCAATTTGGAAGCGGCCGGTTCGGAGCAGGGGAATCCGGAGCAGGGCGATCCGGAAGCAGGTAATCCGGAACCGGATCTGCAGTACAGCGCCCATACCACGACGCAGACGGCTGCGCCTCCCGACGAGGTCAACAGCCCGTATGCGGTTTTTATTGATCTGGAGTCCGGGGAGATTCTGGCGCAGCGGGATTATCTGGCGCGGATTGTTCCCGCTTCCATGACCAAGGTGCTGACCGTGCTGGTGGCGGCGGAACATGTGGCGGATCTGGATGCTCCGTTCACCATCACCATCGACATCACAGACTACAGCTATTCCAACGGCTGCAGCAGCGTGGGGTTTGACGTGGGGGAGACCGTGACGGTGCGGGATCTGTTTTACGGGACGGTTCTGCCATCGGGCGGGGACGCCGCGGTGGCGCTGGCCACTTATGTGGCGGGCAGCCATGAGGCTTTTGTGGAGATGATGAATGAGAAGGCGGAGGCGCTGGGCATCGGCGGGACGGCTCATTTCACCAACTGTGTGGGACTGTATGACGAGGCGCATTACTGTACGGCCTATGACATGGCGGTCATCATGGAAGCCGCGCTGGACAACGAGCTGTGCAGGGAGGTTCTTGCCGCCCATATCTATACCACGTCCGAAACGGCGGAACATCCCGAGGGTATCACGATCTCCAACTGGTTCCTGCGCAAGATTGAGGATAAAGACACCGGGGGAGAGGTACTCTGTGCCAAGACGGGTTACGTGGTACAGTCGAACAGCTGCGCGGTCAGCTACGGCATGGATCGAAGCGGCAGGGAGTATGTGTGCGTCACCGCAGGGGCGTACAGCTCTTGGCGCTGCATTTACGATCATGTGGCGCTCTACAAAAAATATGCGAAAGCGTGAAAATTATGAAAAAAATTGCAATTCGTTCTAGGCGAGTTGCTTTTTTTATGTTATACTATCGTGGACGTAGTATGGGATATGTTCCCAAATCAGTTTGTTTTTATTTTTTATCTTATAAACGGAGGGCTGAAAGCATGAGTAGCAATTCAAAAGCGAGTCAAAGAATTACGGCTTTACTCGACGACAACAGTTTCGTTGAGATCGGCGGACTTGTCACGGCAAGGGCGACTGATTTTAACATGAAACCAAAAGAGACTCCTTCGGACGGTTGTATCACCGGATACGGAGTGATCGACGGCAGTCTTGTGTATGTGTACAGTCAGGATGCTTCCGTGATGAACGGAACCATCGGCGAGATGCACGCAAAGAAAATTGCCGGACTTTACGATCTGGCCATGAAGACGGGAGCGCCCGTCATCGGGCTGATCGACTGTGCGGGCGTGAGGCTGCAGGAAGGCACCGACGCGCTTTGGGCGTTCGGCTGTATTTATGCCAAACAGGCGGCGGCCAGCGGTGTGATCCCTCAGATTACCGCCGTGCTGGGTTCCTGCGGCGGCGGCCTGGCGCTCTTCCCCACCTTGACGGATTTTACCTTTATGGAGGCGAAGAACGCGAAGCTGTTTGTGAACGCGCCCAATGCGCTGGCGGGCAATGTGATCACCAAATGTGATTCTTCCTCCGCCGCATTCCAGTCGGAGGAGAGCGGCATTGTGGACGTTGTGGCCGATGAGGCCGGGATTCTCGCTCAGATCAGGGAGCTGATCGGTTTCCTTCCCGCCAACAACGAGTCCTATGCGGGGGAGGAGTGCAGCGATGATTTGAACCGCGTAAATCCTGAGATCGCGGGCTGTGTGGGTGACACCTCCATCGCCCTGTCCATTCTGGCGGATGACAATCGGTTCTTTGAGGTAAAATCCGGCTATGCGAAGCAGATGGTGACGGGCTTCCTGCGCCTGAACGGCATGACCGTGGGCGCTGTGGCCAACCGCTGTGAAATCTGCGACGAAGAGGGCAAAGTGGCGGAGAAGATGGACGCCGTCCTCACGGCCGACGGCTGTGAGAAGGCAGCCGATTTTGTCAATTTCTGCGACGCTTTCGGCATTCCGGTGCTGAGCCTGACCAATGTGAAGGGATACGAGGCTACCCTGTGTTCCGAGAAGCGCATGGCCAAAGCGGCGGCAAAGCTGACCTATGCGTTTGCAAACGCAACCGTTCCCAAGGTGAACGTGATTCTGGACAAGGCCTACGGAACCGCCTATGTGGCTATGAATTCCAAGGCTGTCGGCGCGGATCTCACCATAGCGTGGCCGGATGCGCAGATCGGCGCGATGGACGCAAAGCTGGCCGCCAAGATTATGTATGAGGGGCAGGGCGCGGAAGTGATTGACGAGAAGGCCGCAGAGTATGAGAAGACGATCCTGAATGTCAGCCATGCGGCCAGAAGAGGATATGTAGATCAGATCATAGATGCCGCTGACACCAGAAAATATGTGATCGGCGCATTTGAAATGTTATTCACAAAGAGTGAAGACGGTCCTGCGAAAAAGCATGGTACGGTCTAGAAAGGGTGATTGTTATATGAAGAAATTTTGCGCTTTATTATGTATGATTGCCTGTGTCTTTGGATTAACGGCGTGCGGAGGCGGAAAGGAGCCGACCGCTTTCGAGCAGGAGAAGATGGACACGGCGGTCTCCGTGGCGGAGGAGCAGCTGATTCCCACCATCCAAAACGCGCTGGATTCACCCCACACCGCCATTTTTGAGGAATATACGCCCGAGGAAGTGGAGCTGGACGTAAAAGAGGTGTTCGGGTACGACTATGGGGTGGACGGGAATGCGTTTATCAGTGCGCTGGATTCCTTTGCCGCGGCATATGAGGAGATGGGCGGAAGAGGAGAGATCACAGGATCGGAGGCCACGATCAACGGGAAGCAGATTATCGTCAATGTGATGATCGACGGACCGGAGCAGGACGCGCAGGCGGAGATCGTATTTTCCAACGATATGTTCCTGCGGCTTGAGTCCGCATCCCTGAACAAGGTGAGTACCATGGGAGATTCCATGGTGAAAGCGGCGATGAACACGCTGCTGGGCATGGGATCCGTGTTCGCGGTATTGTTCCTGATCTCCCTGATTATTTCCTGCTTCAACATTATTCCGAAGATTCAGGCGAAGAGCGAGGCCAAGAAACAGGCGAAGAGCGAGGCCGGGAACGGACAGGCGGCTGTGCAGGAGGTATCCGCGGCGGGCAATGCCGCAGCGGCTGCGCAGGAGGCTGAGGAGGACGACCTTGAGCTGATTGCCGTCATTGCCGCGGCTATCGCGGCAAGCGAAGGAGCCGCCTCCACGGACGGATTTGTGGTGCGTTCGATCAGAAGACGCAGAGCATAAACAGGTGGATCACTCGGAGGAAACCGGGGACGGTCGGAGGAAAAGATCGGAAGAGATCGGAAAAGATCGAAAAAGAAAAAACTCGAAAAGAGAATTTGGAAAAATCGGAAAAGAAAAGGTCGGCAAAGATCGAAAAAGTGACCGCATAACTGCGGCAGAATGGAGGAAAAGATGAAAAATTATACCATAACCGTAAACGGAAACGTATATGACGTGACAGTGGAGGAGGGCGCATCCACAGGCGCACCCGTTGCCGCAAAGGCTCCCGCGGCTCCGAAGGCAGCGCCTAAGGCGGCTCCGGCGGCAGCCCCCAAGGCAGGCGGCGCAGGCAGCGTCAAGATTGAAGCGGGCGCGGCAGGCAAGGTGTTCAAGCTGGAGGCAAGCGTAGGACAGGCCGTGAAGGCCGGTGACGCCGTGGTGATTCTCGAGGCGATGAAGATGGAGATTCCCGTTGTCGCACCCAAGGACGGCACTGTTGCAAGCATTGATGTTGCTGTGGGCGATTCCGTTGAGGCCGGAGCGCTTCTGGCGACAATGAATTAATGCCGGGAAATTATCAAGTCATGTACTGCGTGGAGCGGGCGCTTCCGCATTGCGCGGCACAGGAACAACAGGAGGTCAACAGATGGAATATATAACGAATACGCTGGACAATCTGATCCACCAGACGGCGTTCTTTAATCTGACGGTGGGAAATTATATCATGATTGTGATTGCGTGTGTTTTCCTTTATTTAGCCATCCGGCACGGGTTTGAGCCTTTGCTTCTAACGCCCATCGCTTTCGGTATGCTTCTCGTAAATATCTATCCCGATATTATGATAGCGCCGGAGGACGCGGCCAACGGTGTCGGCGGCTTGCTGCATTATTTTTATTTATTGGACGAGTGGGCCATACTGCCTTCCCTAATTTTCATGGGCGTGGGCGCCATGACGGACTTTGGCCCGTTGATTGCAAATCCCAAGAGCTTTCTTCTGGGAGCGGCGGCACAGTTTGGTATTTTCGCCGCATATTTCGGAGCAATCGGGATGGGCTTTAACGATATGGCTGCGGCCGCAATCTCTATCATCGGCGGTGCGGACGGACCGACTTCGATCTTTTTGGCGAGCAAATTGGGGCAGACGGCGATTCTGGGGCCTATCGCCGTGGCGGCGTATTCCTACATGTCGCTGGTACCGATTATCCAGCCCCCGATCATGAAACTGCTCACCACGGAGAAGACCCGCAAGATCAAGATGGGACAGCTTCGCCCCGTGTCCAAGCTGGAGAAGATTCTTTTCCCGGTGATCGTAACCATCGTGGTTGGAATGATCCTGCCCACCACCGTGCCTCTGGTAGGTATGCTCATGCTGGGCAATCTGTTCCGCGAGTCCGGTGTGGTGAGACAGCTTCAGGAAACCGCTTCCAACGCGTTGATGTATATCGTGGTGATTCTGCTCGGCACTTCCGTGGGAGCCACCACCAGCGCCGAGGCGTTCTTGAACTGGGATACCATCAAGATCGTGCTGCTGGGTCTGATTGCGTTCATGTTTGGTACTGCGGCGGGCGTGATCTTCGGCAATCTTATGTGTAAACTCACTAAGGGCAAGATCAATCCTTTGATCGGTTCCGCCGGTGTGTCCGCGGTTCCCATGGCGGCCCGCGTGTCCCAGAAAGTGGGCGCGGAGGCGGATCCCACCAACTTCCTGCTGATGCACGCAATGGGTCCCAACGTGGCGGGCGTGATCGGTACGGCCGTGGCGGCGGGAACCTTCATGGCAATCTTTGGAGTCTTTTAAGTGACAGGCAATTTAAATATAGTATAACAGGAGGAATTTCGTAAATGTCAGAACAAGCTAAGAAACCGATTAAAATTACGGAAACCATATTGCGCGACGCCCATCAGTCCCTGATTGCCACCAGAATGCCCACCGAGCTGATGCTTCCGATCGTGGACAAGATGGATCAGGTTGGATATCACTCCGTGGAATGTTGGGGCGGTGCAACCTTTGACGCTTCTCTGCGGTTCCTGAAGGAAGATCCCTGGGACAGATTGAGAAAACTGCGCGACGGATTCAAGAAGACCAAACTGCAGATGTTGTTCCGCGGACAGAATATTCTGGGGTACAGGCCTTATGCGGACGACGTGGTGGAGTATTTTGTGCAGAAGTCGATCTCCAACGGTATCGATGTGATCCGTATTTTCGACTGCCTGAACGATCTGCGCAATCTGCAGGCGGCGGTGGACGCCACCAATAAGTTCAAGGTGCAGGAGGGGCGCGGACATGCGCAGGTTGCCCTGTCCTACACATTGGGCGACGCTTATACGCTGGAGTATTGGACCGATATGGCCAAGAAGATTGAGGAGATGGGAGCGGACTCCATCTGTATCAAGGATATGGCGGGTCTGTTGGTTCCCTACAAGGCAACGGAGATGATCTCCGCCATGAAGAGCGCCACCAAACTGCCCATTCAGCTTCACACCCACTATACCTCCGGCGTGGCCAGCATGACGTATCTGAAGGCAGTGGAGGCGGGCGTGGACGTGATTGACACCGCCATGAGTCCCTTTGCCATGGGAACTTCCCAGCCTGCCACGGAAGTGATGGTGGAAACCTTCAAGGGTACGGAGTACGATACCGGATTCGACCAGAATCTCTTGGCTGAGATCGCGGATTACTTCCGTCCTTACAGAGACGAGTGCCTTGCAAACGGCCTGCTCAATCCCAAGGTGATGGGCGTGGACATCAAGACGCTGCTGTATCAGGTTCCCGGCGGTATGCTCTCCAATATGGTGAGCCAGTTGAAGGAGCAGAATGCGGAGGACAAATATTACGACGTACTCAAGGAGATTCCCCGCGTGAGAAAAGATCTGGGCGAACCCCCTCTGGTGACGCCGTCTTCCCAGATTGTGGGGACACAGGCCGTGTTCAACGTATTGATGGGAGAGCGTTACAAGATGGCCACCAAGGAGACCAAGGCGGTTCTCCGCGGCGAATACGGCCAGACGGTAAAACCCATGAGTCAGGAAGTCATCGACAAGGTCATCCCCGGCGAGAAGAGAATCACCTGCCGTTATGCGGATCTGATCGAGAACGAGCTGGATAAGCTGGAGGGCGAGATGGCGGAGTGGAAACAGCAGGACGAGGATGTGTTGTCCTATGCGCTGTTCCCGCAGGTTGCCACCGATTTCTTCAAATATCGTCAGGCACAGCAGGAGAAAGTCGATATGACGCAGGCCGATACCAAGAACGGCGCTTACCCCGTATAATCAGGATTCATAAACGTTAAAGAGGACTGCCGTCCGCCGGATTTTCAGCGGACGGCAGTCCTTTTTTTGAGTCTCAATGTTGCTTTTCCTCTGTCAGACACGCCCTTCCTCTGTCAGACACGACCTTCCTCTGTCAGATGGGAGAGCGGCATGAACGTATAGCCCATCTCCTCCCATTCCGTGAGCAGTTCGTCCAGAATCTCACCGTTTGTCCGGGAAGTGTTGTGCAGAAGCACTATCGCGCCCGGGTGAATCCGGGTGGTGAGCTTCTCCAGCGCCTCTTGGCGGTCAGGCTGGTGTCCGGTGTCCCAATCCACATGGGCAAGACTCCAGAGAATGGTGTGATATCCCAGCTCTTGGGCCATTTTCAGATTGGCAATGCCGCATTTTCCCTCGGGCGGGCGGTAATACGGGGAGAGTTCCTGCCCGGTGACGTCGGCAAACAGCTCCGCCACATCATCCATCTCTTGCCGGAAGGCGGCCTGATCCAGCGTGTTAATATCGGGATGGTGATAGGTGTGGCTTCCCACCGCATGTCCGTCCTCCACCATCTGCCGGACCAATTCCGGCTCCGTCTCCAGATAATGTCCCACTACGAAGAAGGTGGCGGGAGCCTGATGCTTGCGCAACGCGTCCAGAATGGGCTGCGTGTTCCCGTTCTCATAGCCGCAGTCGAAGGTCAGATAGATCACGTTTTCTTCCGCATTTCCCATAAAATAGGCGCTGTATTGTGCCAGCTCTTCCGGGGAGGCATTTCCGGCAGGCTGTGCGCCTGCCTCGCCAAAACTCAGTCCCCAGCCGACGCCCTCTTGCGTCAGACGGTCGATAAAAGGTTCTGTCTCCGGCATTTCCGCCGCCCAAACGCCTTTTGCGGCACCCTCGAAGGCGGCCGGAATCTTCGGGATTTCAAAGGGGATCGTGGCGGTCGGGACGCCGAGGGAGGTCTCTTCGCCGGGGGATTCCCCGGCGGGGGCAAGGGGCGTTTCCGGGAAAAACATGCGGCCGCAGCCCGTCCACAGGCAGAGTGACAGCAGAAGTGCAGAGAGGGATTTTGAGGGCAGTTTATTTTTCGATAATTTCAATTTCATTTGTATGAGTACCGTGCCTTCCTTTTTTGACTTTCTTCAGAATCCTGTTTTTGGATCTTCTTGAAGCTTAAGAATCCGTTTTATCTTAAATAGGATTCTTAATAGGATTCTTCATTTTATGATAAGGATAGCCCGTTCCTGCATCATCACAGCCACAAAATTGCATCAAAATCACATCAAAATCTATTTCCTAAGATGTGCTAAAATCCAAGATATAATCGGTCTAAAAGCAGCATAAAGAACATATCCGACCATTCCGCCGATCAGATTTGTGATTAAATCCGTGATGTCCGAAGAGCGGGTGCCGTGGATGAGCGGCTGCAGCAGTTCGATGCCCAGACTCATGAAGAAACAGGAAAACACGGTCCTGCCAAATCCGGCGGCGGGGGTTCTCGTCATAGGAAACAGAAAACCGAACGGCACCAGCATCAGGACATTCAGTAAAACCTGCCGGATAAAATCTCCGCGGCCCATGAATACATCCACGAACGGAGCCATATTCATATGCTTGTACGGATGGTTCAGAATAAACGGCAGCGACGTTATGACAGGCATGAGAGTGAAGTAAAGCACAAAGGCCAGATATACATACATGAGCGTATTGACGAGCAATATATCCCTGCCTTTGCGCTTCCATCTTTTAAACAACACCAAGCCATATAAGAGAGCCAATGCCGCAAAATCTATCAGATATTTCATAATCAATCCTCTTCATCAATCTTCTTCATCAATCTTTTTTATCAATTTTCTTTATTAACTTTCTTTAAAATCCTCAGTATAGGTAAAAGTTTCCTGTATCATACATGATCGTACATGATTTGACTGCTTCTTTGAATGCCCGGGAATCGCCGGATGTGCTTTGATATCTTATGAGTGTCTGCGACTGGTGGGTACACATTTGCGAAAAGAGAATTTTATTTACTATCATACTATAGCCGGTTGGGGATTACAAGAAAAATCGGCGCTTGACAAAGAAAGCGGTCGGTGCTATATTGAATATAATTTCAATGAAAACAAATTCAACAACAAAAACCGAAGTTTGGAAGATCTCTAAACAGGATAGCGAGCAGGAAGGAGTCCGTATGTCGGTCAGAGAGGAACAGAAAGAACAGCGCAGACAGTTGATTTTATCCAAAGCACTGGAATTATTTGCCCAAAGGGGATACTCCGACACCAAGATCGGGGATATCGCCGAGGCCGCCCAGATGAGCATGGGACTCTTGTTTCATTATTTTGATTCCAAGGAGCAGCTCTATGAGGAACTGGTTCGGATGGGCGCTGCCTACACCGACGCGCCGGGGATGCTGCCCTATGAGAATCCGGCGGGTTATTTTGAGGGGTTCCTAAGGGAGTTGTTTCGTTTTGCGGGGGAACAGCCGTGGACATTCCATATGTTTGTGCTGATGGGACAGGCCAGACGCAGCAGCGCCATACCGTCCCGGATCAAAGAGATTGCTCTGGAAATCAATCAGATCGAACAGTCCGCGGAGATCATCCGGGAAGGGCAGCGGCAGGGCGTCTTCCGGGAGGGCGACGCCCGGCTGCTGGCTTTTACGTTCTGGAGCAGCGTGCAGGGCGTGATGGAGCAGCTTGCAGCCGAGCCGCAGATGCGGGAGATCGGACAGAATTTGCCCGAAGCGGAGTGGCTGCTGGATATTTTGAAGAAACGGGGGGAGAGCGCATGACAAAGGGAATCATCATCGGCGGCGGTATCGCGGGACTGTCCGCAGGCATCTACGCCCTGCAGCACGGAATTTCGGTGGAACTGTATGAGAAAAACGCCATGGTTGGCGGCGAATGTACCGGCTGGGACAGGCAGGGGTATCATATTGATAATTGCATTCATTGGCTGACCGGATGCCGACCGGAGGATGATCTATACCGGATCTGGAGGAATCTGGGCGTAATCGACGACACGGTCCCGATCTACCGGGAACCCTATTTTTACAGCATGGAGCGGGGCGGCAGAACACTGCATTTCTGGCGGGATTTGGAGCGGGGGCGGAGGGAATTCCTTGCGGCGGCGCCGGAGGACGCGGAGCAGATCAACCGTTTTTTTGACAGCGTTCAATGCGCCGAGTGTGTGAAAGTACCTTGTGAGAAGTCCATGGCGCAGATGAATCCCATCGAATCCATGCGTTTTGCGATGGGCATGGCGTCTATGGGGCGTGTACTCAAAGAATACGGGGAGGATACCGTTGCGGATCTGGCAGGACGCTTCACCAATCCGCATGTGCGGGAGATGATGGGTTGTTATATGAACGCTTCCTATAAGGCCGTTGCCCTGCTCTCCTCCTATGCCTTTTATACGAGCGGAACCGCCGGGATCCCAATGGGCGGATCGGTGGGGATGGTGCGGCGCATGGCCGCGCGTTTTGAAAAGCTGGGTGGAAGCATTCACACCGGAATGCCCGCGGAGCGCATTCTCCTGCGCGGCGGCAGGGCGCAGGCCGTGCTTTTGGCGGACGGGAGCCGGGTGGACTGCGACGCCGTGATCTGCGCCGTGGATCCGACGGTCACTTTCGGCGGGCTGTTGGATGTGAAATACCGAGATCGGAAACTGACGAAGATGTATGAAACGCCGGACGGGTACAGGACCGCCTCCGGATTTCAGGCGGCCTTTGGCATTGCGGGAGATGCGCCGTGCGGCACGGCAGGAGGAAGCGTGGTGTTTCCCTGTGCGCCGTTTTCGGTAGCGGGCAAAGAAATCGGCTGTCTGGGAATGCGGACGTATGATTATGATCCGGAGCTGTTTCCCGCGGACAGACGGGTCATTCAGTGCAATATTCTGCAGGATGGGGCGGATTACGCATTCTGGCGGGAATGCTATGCGGACAGGGCGCGCTATCAGGCGGAGAAAGAGCGCATTGCGGAAGATGTTAGGCAGCGTATTGTCGAGCGATATCCCCTGCTGGAACATCGGCTGATCTTTCTCGGGGCTTATTCGCCCATGACGTTCACCAAATGGTGCGGCGCTTATCAGGGATCTTACATGAGCTTTTTTGAGCAGAAGGGCTATAAGAGCCTTGCGGCGGACAATCGCGTGAAAGGGTTAAAGAATGTCTTTCTGGCAAGCCAGTGGCTTACGACGAACGGCGGACTGCCCATCGCGGCCACAAGTGGCAAATTTGCGGCGGAATGTCTGGCACGGTCATTGGGCTAGCACTTTGGAAAATGCCAGCCACTAGATGTAGTACTTGACAACGCTGTTTTTCAACCTGTAAAATAACAAGTGTTCTTGTACTTGATACCATAGAAAAATCTGCGCCGGCGACGGGGCGGGGACAGGAAGAGAAACAATGGCGCGCAAAGAATCCATTACCATTCAAATGATTTTAGATACGGCTTTTGAGATGACAAGGCAGGAGGGCTTTGCCAACGTGACGGCTCGGAAAGTCGCCGCTAAGGCCGGTTGTTCCACACAGCCCATTTTCCGGGTTTATAAAAATATGGAGGAACTCTGGGACGCGGTCTATCAGCAGGCCGTGGCCTATTTCCGGGACTATTGCAGTCTCTATCCCAGAGTGAGCAGGGTGCCTTTTTCCAATCTGGGCATGGCGTACATTGCGTTTGCCAGAGAGGAGAGGCATCTTTTTGCGCTTTTGTTTCTGGCGGACGGCAGCGATACGGCGGGAGCGGCGCTCAAGCGCAAAAGCATGTATGAACTGCTAAACGGCGAGGAGGGCAATGTGGTGTACGAGATCAGTCTGGCCAAGGAGGACGGATGCCGGGAGCCGGGCGAGCTGTTTATGAAGATGTGGATTTTTATTCATGGTGCGGCGTGTATGAGCCTCACGGGGGACTATGATCTTACGGACAGGGAGACGCTGGCGTTTCTGGAGAGTTCTTACAGAGCGCTGGGTGAGGGCTGATATACAGGGGTATAAGCATGAGTATGATGGGGCAGTATGATGTGCTGAGCAGGATCAGCGAACGGTATGATAAGATGAGCAAAAGCCATAAGGTGATTGCCAATTTTATCTCGGAACATTACGATCAGGCCGTGTTCATGACGGCGGCCAGACTGGGGGAGACCTTGGGAATCAGCGAGTCCACGGTAGTGCGTTTTGCCGCAGGAATCGGCTACGAGGGGTATCCGCAGCTGCAGAAGGCGCTGGAGGACTGTGTGAAGGGCAAGCTCAACAGCGTTCAGCGCATGGACGCCAAATATGGCAGAAGCTCCCAGTCGGAGATTCTGACCTCCGTCATGAATGCGGATATGGAGAAATTACAGCACACCATCGAAAATCTGGACGCGGCGGCTTTTGAGAGCGCCGTCTCCACGATTCTGGAGGCGGAGACGGTATATGTCATGGGACTGCGCAGCAATGAGCCGCTGGCAGGCTTTTTGCAGTTTTACCTGAATATGATCCGCGGCAATGTGGTGCTTTTAAATACCACCAGCGTCAGCGAGACTTTTGAACAGATGATTCACATCAGCGCAAAGGATTGCTTTATCGGCATCAGTTTTCCCAGATATTCCATGAGAACGCTGAAAGCCATGGAGTTTGCCAACGACAGGAACGCCAAGGTGATCGCGATCACCGACAGCATCCACTCCCCCATGAATCTGTATTCTTCCTGCAATCTGTTGGCGCGCAGCGACATGGTGTCCATCGTGGATTCGCTGGTGGCGCCTTTGAGCGTCATCAACGCCTTGGTGGTGGCCATGTGCTTAAAGCGGCCTCAGGAGGTTAAGCGGAATCTGGAGATGCTGGAGGAGACCTGGAATAATTATCAGGTATACTTAAATGACGAAATCAATTTCATAGATGATGAACCGATGCTGAATTATTCGCTGAGGCGGGAAGATTAAAACGGGAAAGTGGAAATGGGTGAAATAGTGGTGGTCGGCGGCGGCGCGGCGGGAATGATGGCGGCGCTGGCCGCGTCGGGACGCGGGAGCCGTGTCCTTTTGCTGGAAAAAAACGACAAACTCGGCAAAAAGCTTTTTATCACCGGAAAGGGGCGCTGCAATGTGACCAACGCGGCGGAGCCGGAGGGATTTTTTGCCAATGTCTGCAGCAATCCCAAATTTTTATACAGCGCCTTTTACGGTTTCGACAACCGGGCGGTGATGACGCTTCTGGAGCAGGCGGGCTGCCCGCTGAAAACGGAGCGGGGAGAGCGGGTATTCCCCGTGTCGGATCACTCCTCGGATGTGATAGCGGCCCTTAGGCGGATGTTACAGAAAAACGGTGTGGAAATCAGGCTGAACACGCGTGTGGAGCGCCTTGTGCGGGAGGAGGACGGACAGGGCGGCGTCCGGGGCGTGGAACTGCAGAACGGACAGACGCTTGCGGCGGATGCGGTGATTGTCTGCACGGGAGGCCTCTCTTATCCCTCTACGGGTTCCACCGGGGACGGGATGCGTTTTGCGGAAGCGTGCGGACACAGACTGACGCAGTGCCGGCCTTCGCTGGTACCCTTCGAGACGGCGCAGGACTGGTGCCGGGAGCTGGCGGGGCTGTCTTTAAAGAATGTGTCGCTCCGGCTGCTCTGCGGAGACAAGGAACTGTACAGAGAGCAGGGCGAGATGCTGTTTACACATTTTGGCGTCAGCGGTCCGCTGGTTCTCACAGCCAGCTGTTATCTGCGGGACGCCGGGGAACGTCCCGGAACCGTGAAGCTGTATCTGGATCTGAAGCCTGCGCTCTCCGAAGAACAGCTGGACAAAAGGCTCCTGCGGGATTTTGAGGAGCAGAAAAACAAGCGGTTTAAGAATGCGCTGGGCGGCCTGTTTCCGGGAAGGCTGATTCCGGTGATGATTACGCTCTCGGACATCGACGGGGAGAAGCGGGTGAACGAGATCACCAGACAGGAGCGCAGGAGCTTTGCGTCGTTGATCAAGAATCTGCCCATAAGCGTCACGGGGAGGCGTTCCTACGCGGAGGCCATCGTCACGCAGGGAGGCGTGTCGGTGCGGGACGTGAATCCCTCCACCATGGAGTCCAGACGGGTTCCCGGACTCTATTTTGCAGGGGAAGTGCTGGATCTGGACGCCCGCACGGGGGGATTTAACCTGCAGATCGCTTGGTCTACGGGACATCTGGCCGGGGAGAGCGCGGCGGAACGGAGGAAGGGAGAAACATGCGTTTTAATATAGCGGTTGACGGGCCTGCGGGAGCGGGCAAAAGCACCATAGCCAGAGAGGTGGCCCGCAGGCTTCGGATGATTTATGTGGACACGGGAGCCATGTACCGAGCCATGGCGCTCTTTATGCTGGAACAGGGCGTGGATCCCGCGGATGCGGACGCGGTTGCCGGAAAGTGCAAAGAGGCCGATATCACCATCGCCTATGAGGAGGACGTGCAGGTGGTGTACTTAAACGGGCAGAACGTAAATGCCAGACTGCGCACGGAGGAGGTGGGCAATATGGCCTCCGCCATCAGCGTACAGCCCGCGGTGCGGACCAAACTGGTGGAGCTGCAGCAGGCGCTGGCGGCGGATGCGGACTGTATCATGGACGGTCGGGATATCGGAACCTGCGTGCTGCCGGACGCTCAGGTGAAGATTTATCTCACGGCGAGCAGCGAGGTGCGGGCGAAGAGACGCTGCGACGAACTGGCCGCCAGAGGAGAGGCCTGTGATCCGAAGCGGATCAAAGAAGACATTGAGCGGCGGGACGACCGGGATATGCACAGGGAACATTCCCCGCTGCGGCGCGCGGAGGATGCGGTGCTTGTGGACAGTTCCGATATGACGGTGGAGGAAGTGATCGATCGGATTCTGGAACTGTGCGGGCAGGAAGGAAAGGGAAAGGTTCCGGAATGGAAGTAAAGCTTGCGGAGTGCGCGGGGTTTTGTTTCGGGGTAAAGCGCGCGCTGGATATGGTGTATGAACAACTGAAAACGGGGAAAACTATCTATACTTACGGGCCGATCGTCCACAACGAGGAGGTCGTCCGGGAACTGGAGCGGCGGGGCGTGCGTGTGATAGAGGACGAGCAGGGGCTGTGCGCCTGTGCGGCGGACGGCGGGACGGAGGACGGAAACGCTTCCGGACGCGCGGTGGTCATCCGCGCCCACGGCGTTCCCAGACGGACGCAGGAGCTGATGGAACAAAAGGGGTTAGAGTGCATTGACGCCACCTGCCCGTTTGTCAAACGGATTCACAGAATCGTGGCCAAAGCCGGGGACGAGGGATTTCATGTGGTGATCGCAGGCAATCCCGGACATCCGGAGGTGGAGGGCATCAAGGGGTGGTGCCGCGGCCCGGTGACCGTGTTGGAGACGGAGGAAGAGGCGGCGGATTTCCTGCCGGAAGAGGGCAGGGAAGTCTGTCTGGTCTCTCAAACGACATTTAACTACAATAAATTTCATTCTATAGTTGAAATTTTTCAAAAAAAAGGTTACAATGGTAATATCGTGAATACTATCTGCAATGCGACGGAGGAAAGGCAGCGTTCCGCGAAGGCGCTCGCGGCGGATGCGGACGTGATGATTGTAATCGGCGGGAAGCACAGTTCCAATTCCCGGAAGTTATACGAAATCTGCAGCAGAGAGTGTACACACACCTATTTTATACAGACACTGGATGACTTGCGTTTAGAACTACCTAAGGCTGTTCGACTGGTGGGTATTACTGCGGGGGCTTCCACCCCAAACAATTTAATCGAGGAGGTTCAAAATTATGTCAGAATTAACTTTTGAACAAATGTTGGAAGAATCTTTTAAGACAATACATGCAGGAGAGGTAGTCGAAGGTACAGTAATCGATGTGAAGCCGGACGAGATGGTACTCAACATCGGTTATAAGTCAGACGGTATTCTTACGAAGAACGAATACACCAATGATTCCAGCGTCGATTTGACTACCGTGGCCAAGGTCGGCGACACCATGGAAGTAAAGATCTTAAAAGTGAACGACGGCGAAGGGCAGGTGCTTTTGACCTACAAACGTCTGGCTGCGGACAGAGGCAGCAAAAGAATCGAGGAGGCATATAATAACAAAGAGGTTCTCACCGCACCCGTTGCACAGGTGCTGGAGGGCGGCCTGAGCGTAATCGTGGAGGAAGTCAGAATCTTCATTCCCGCAAGCCTTGTGTCCGATACCTATGAGAAGGATCTGGGCAAATACGCCGGACAGGAGATTGAGTTTGTCATCAGCGAATACAATCCCAAGAGAAGAAGATACATCGGCGACCGCAGACAGCTTGTCGTGGCGAAAAAAGCCGAGATGCAGAGAGCGCTCTTTGAGAGAATCAAAGAGGGCGACGTGGTGGAAGGCGTTGTCAAGAACGTGACCGATTTCGGCGCGTTCATCGATCTGGGCGGCGCGGATGGCCTGCTCCACATTTCCGAGATGAGCTGGGGCCGGGTGGAACATCCCAAGAAAGTGTTCAAGGTTGGCGATCAGCTGAACGTTCTCATCAAGGAGATCAACGGCAGCAAGATTGCCCTCTCCTTAAAGTTTGACGACGCCAATCCTTGGAAGAATGCCGAGAGCAAATATGCTATCGGCAGCATCGTGACGGGCAAAGTTGCCAGAATGACGGATTTTGGCGCGTTTGTGGAGCTGGAGCCGGGCGTGGACGCATTGCTGCATGTCTCCCAGATCGCGAAAGAACACATCGAGAAGCCTTCGGACGTATTGAGCATCGGAGAGGAGATCACGGCCAAAATCGTGGACTTTAACGAGGCCGACAGAAAGATTTCCCTGAGCATCAAGGCGACGCTGCAGCCCGATCCGGTGGAGGAGACGAAAGCCGAGGAGGATGCGGACGTGGTATCGGTGGATATCGACGCCGTGATTGCCGCTGAGGCATCTGAGGGAGAATAATAGGATGTGCGTTTTGTAGAAAATAGGGCGGAGGATGGTACAACCATGGCATATGATTATGAATACTTTAAGCGGGAGATCATGGCCCTGACCACAATCGACTTAAACAGCTACAAAGAGAGACAGATGAAACGGCGCATTGACACGCTGATTTCCAAGCATGGCATCGACGGGTATGATCAGTATGTCAAGGCACTGAAAAATGACAAAACATATTTCGAGGAATTTATCAATTATATTACAATCAATGTGTCCGAGTTTTACAGAAATCCCGATCAGTGGCAGATTCTGGATCGCGTCGTGATACCGGAACTGATTGAGAAGTTTGGCAGGAATCTGAAGATTTGGAGCGCGGCTTGTTCCACGGGGGACGAACCTTATTCGCTGGTGATGGCGCTGTCCAAGCATATTCCGCTGAACCAGATCAAGATTATCGCCACGGATCTGGATAAGCAGGTCATTGCAAAGGCGAAGGTAGGGCTGTACGGCGACAAGAGCATTGTGGCCGTGCCGGATGAGATGAAGCGGAAATTTTTCACGAAGGTAGGCCCTTCCTATAAGATTTCCGATGAGGTGAAGAGCAGGGTGGAGTTCCGTGAACACAATCTGCTGAAAGATACATATCTCTCGGACTGCCACCTCATCGTATGTCGGAATGTGCTGATCTATTTCACGGAGGAGGCAAAGGACGGTGTGTTCCGCAAGTTTAATAAGTCGCTTGTGACGGGCGGCCTGCTGTTTGTGGGCAGCACGGAACAGATTATCAATTACAGGCAGATCGGATATGACAGAAGAAACTCGTTCTATTATGTAAAAGCGTAGACAAGCAGACGAGTAAGCATGAGCAGAGACGCAAGCGGCAAAAGCTATAAGCTATAAGGGCGGCAAAAAGGAACCGGCGTTTATCCGATTCCTTTTTTGAACCTGTCCGTTTGGCGCTTCCGCAAATTGAGGCAGCCCTACTTATTGGTGATTAAAATCGTAATGACAAAATCGTTGTATTCATTATCGCTCAGGTCTTCAATGGCGATCGTATAGATATTGCCGATGACTTTACCGTCGCTGTTTATCATGTTGGTGTTTGTAACTGTCTGACGGATCTTGATATCGTAGGTGGAATTCTCCAGTTCTATCTCAACTCTTAAGTTTTTCCCGCCAGTGTATTTTAGAGATTTGGTGTCCAGCAGCTGATGCCTGTTGGTTGCCTTGTCGTTTTTGAGCGTGGCATAGATTTTGCCGTCATCCCTCAAAATAATCGTTCCGGTACTCCAGCAGCTTGATATGGCAGAGATGGTCATTCGTTGCCCGCGCTTCACATTTGTCAGTGCGCATTGCGATGATGCTGTGTGTTTCATACTGCGGTCCTCCTTTGAAAAGTGAAATCAGTTATCAGGTGATTGCGTATTATAATTATACAGTAATATCGACAAAAGTCAACAAAAATAACAGTATATCCCTTTTACCTTTCGTGTTGATAAATGCTTAAAATCAAAATTTTTCGTCGAAATAACTGAACGGGCAGTTACCCGATACGAATAACTGCCCGTTAAATGGGAATTCTGATAAGACACTTTTTATAACATTTATTAACTGTTATATCTTATCTTCAAAAAGTCCGCAAACCCTTGAAAATGCTAAATTTATAGCAAGTGAGTTTGCCCTTAGACTTTCCCTTGTGTTATATCCTTTTCCCAATCCAATCTCTGATTGGATTTTGTTACTGAACGCTCATAAGGGCAAAAATAAGGGAAAGAAAAACCTAACATACAAGAAAAACTTGCGACACAAGTTTTCCTTGTCAAGAATTATAACACAAAATAAATCAGGCGAAAAGAACTGATTGAAATGCTTTCTTAAT